>JBAWGU010000915.1:0-22257 GCA_049593215.1 Pyrinomonadaceae bacterium | reverse complement strand
GTTCTGGGGAACTTTACTGGCAGTCAGAGGCAGCACCAACGGCGAGTCTTTCGTTCCCAGAAATGTTGGCTTAAGGAGCGTCTGGGCCAACGGGCAATGGCAGCTCAAGCTTATTTTTCTGGATCATGACAATCTCAACCTCGCCGACTCGTCCGTTAAAAACTTTCAAGCTCTGGGCGCTCATGCCAGCACATCGCTCGATGAGTTGTTCATCTGGGGCGTCTACGACGGTGTGAGACATACGACAGGCGCGGTAGATTGTCTCGAAACTATTTACCGCACCGGCCCAGCCACATCTCAACAAGGCAGGGATTCATTACACCGGGCGATGGCCGAGGCTTACAGTCAGACACAGAGCGCACTGGCAACTAACACGAAGCTGAGACAATTCTTTCATCCATTATTCGTCGAACGAATCCGCGATTGGGATATTATCGTGAGGAGCTATCTTCAAATCAAAGACGACCCGCCTCGCCTCGCTATCTGGAAAGACGAGATGCTGGACAAATTTATGCAGAACGGACACGACAAGAATGTGATTTTAGAACAACTCATCGCAGCCGAAAGATATTCAATGTTCCTTGAAAGGTATTCGTTTCTTTATCAGAACTTAGGCTAAGATGAGAAGGTTCAAAGCCGGGTAAGAAGAAAGGCGGGAAGAAATGACCGACGAAGATCGTCAACGCACAATGGATTTTATTATTGAACAGCAAGCGCAGTTCTCAGTGAACATGGATGCGCTCAGAGAAACGCAGGCCCGCACGGATGAAACCGTGTCGCGGCTTTCAGAACAAGTAGAGCAACTTTCAATACAAGTAGGACAACTCACCACGCAGGTTGAATTGAATGCGCGTCAGCAATCCCATATCAATGAAGTCGTCGCCGTCATCGCGGACGCACAACAGCATACGGACGAACGATTGAATGCTTTGATTGATATTGTTCAGCAGGGCAGAAACGGTAAAGGGTAATTCTTAGACAGACCGCCCAAGCCTAAAGATGAGAAGGCTAAGGTGAATAAGAAGAATGGAAAGTGGTAATTAAAAAAATGGTTAGAGGAGAATTTGCTAGAATCTTCGTTGGGGATAGCTCACAAAACTCATGAGAATTCCCTTCTATCAAAAACTTCTCTACCGGCTGCGCTGGATTCTGTTTGCCTTTCTCACTGTTGGAGCGATTCTTGGTGCTATTAACAATGCCATCTCTTTATTTCCTCCATATATAACCTACTTCGGAACGGTAATTGTCACTATACTAGCAATTACCGCGCGCCTCGTTGTAAGTAAGCGCCCTTTTGAGTGGGTTATATTTGGGCAAACAATACGGATTAAGAATCCAAAAGCAATTACAAATACGGCAATAGCAATTGTAATATTGCTGTGGGTTCCGCGAGTTGGAGATTGGATTCGCGTAACTCAGATACAAGAAACTGACACACAAGGCTACTTAATTCCTGCTAATGATATTAATCCACCAAATCCGTGCGAGGAATCTATCCCAGAAGACGCAATATTAATTTATCTGGGAAATTCTGTGGCTTATGTCACGGGAGATTCTTCGGACATTTTTACATTAGCCGGAGAAAGTGTTCTATCGTTTAGGAGAACGCCGGAAGGGATTTCTATCAATGCAACCTTACGAAGCAAGGATGGGCGAGGGATAGTCGTTATTGAGAATAACGAATTCATTATTAATCGTAATAATTTTTGGTATAAAAAGCGTCCAGATAAACATACACTAGAAGTTTATGATGAGTTCAAGCAAAGAGTTCTTTATATTCGTTATCTAAACGAAGATGCTATAAAAGTTGTCGGTGTGTTTTATGCTAAAGACCCTTCAATTCCTCCTATAAAAATTGAAGAAGACAAACAATTCTTTGCTTCATTTCAAACATCTGCTGGTTGTATAGGAACGCTTCGCGTGATAAGTGATACTTTCATTTTACACATAGAATCATTGCCCAAGAAATCCCTAGAAAAATAGATACGGTTTTGAAAGTGATTCTGCATTGTGGCTTTGTTAACAAGATTATTTTCGGACGCGGGAGTGTCAACGAGGCAGATACCTTTTTTTGAGTTTTTCGTAAAGACACTTCGGATGATACTTTTGATTCTTATCTAATCCTGCGCGCCTCCACATTTCGTTCCACAGGTGAAGAGCATAGGTGGTCCTGGTAAACGGCCAAACCTCTATCGGCTCTAAAACTTTATCCCAGTCGGAATAACCGATGGGACAGAAAACCTCAGACGGCTGAATGAAGTTTTCCAATGCACAGTGTCGGACGGCCTCGCCGGTTAATCTGGGTCCGGTTTCTCCCCACACCAGCGTCTCAACATTTTTCTCGCGGCAGGTTTGCCAGGCGTAAGCCATCGCAGGGCTACCGGCGGGCGTCTTGATGGCTCCTGAATTAATCACTTCCTGCCCATCGCTGATTTCGCTTGAGAAGACATACTCCGCTGCAAAATCAAAGGGCTGCAAGCAAATCATGTCGGTATCCGCCCACCATCCTCCCCTCTCCAACAAAAGTTTATAACGAAAAAAATTTGAAAATCCCGAATACGATTTGAAGTCCTGATATTGAAAGATCATTGACGACGGTAAGACCTCAGTAGCATCTTTGACGACTGTCCCGGCGGGGAGATGTTCTACGTCCCCATAGACATACAGATGATACTCATGTCCATTCATCAGGAATGAAGCGATAGACATCTGTTCCATCACAGACAATTCCGCGCCGACCCACAACCCCTGAACGACCCTGTTCGCCGTCATCCCTTCCATCATAGCCATCTGCGCTTAAACCCTCACATCATGTTCCGCCAGAAGCTGCTCCCACGCGCTCATCACCTTTTCAATCCCGAATCGCTCAACCGCCTTCGGAGCATTCGCGGCCAGCCGCCGACGCTCATTCTCGTCTACCATTAAGCGTTCCAGTGTCGCCGCCAACGCGGGCACATCCTGCGGCGGCACCAACACTCCGTCAATTCCGTCCCTCACAATATGCCTCGGCCCACTCGGACAATCGAAGCTCACCACCGGAAGCCCGCAAGCCATCGCCTCGGCCAGTACATTCGAGAATCCTTCGCAACGCGACGGGACAACGAACAAGTCCGCCTGCCGCATGACCTCGAAGGGGATTTTCGTAAAGCCGCCGAACTGTACTCGACCTGTCAATCCGAGTGTGGAGACAAGATGCTCCAATTGAGGACGCAGTTCCCCTTCTCCCCAAATCTGTAAGCGCCAGCCGGGCTGTCTCTGTGCGACGAAAGCAAATGCCTCTAATAAAAGATCGAAACCTTTTTCATATGCGAGCCGCCCCATCGCCAGCAGCGTGCGGCCTGCCTTGCGCCGTGTCTCTGTTTCATCATGGGCGAGACGCGCAGCATTCGGTATTGGGTTGGGCATCACACGCACCCGGCCATCCATGAAGCTGGAAAAGTAAGACGCAGCTTCTTCGGTCAGCACCGTCAGATACTTCGCTTGTGGATAACTAAGCCTTCGCAGACCTTCCCACCCTTCGCCTAGATTATTGTGGTACGGATCGCACTGCTCTGAGATGATGACCGGCAAGCCTAAGCCTTGAGTGGCTAACAGAGTTCGGATGTTGGTGACATCTATGAATGAAATAATTGCACGGGGACGAAGACTGACGATTGCTTCCCGTAAAGCAAGGATACGATTGAAGTCAGGGATAAAGACGCTCAACTCAGCCTGAGAGCAGCCCTTGAGCATCTCAAGCAAGAGGCTTAACGACCTTTGATCCGGCATGGAACGACAGTAGGGTTTAATTCCCAGATCATGCCGCATCACCTTCGGATGCAAATCGTAACACGGAGAGAGGCGGCTTCCGCACATCGTCAGGAGCGAAATCTCCCGGCCTCTCTCCGCCCAGTAATTCGCCATCCCCGAAGCCACACGCTCAGCGCCGCCACCGTTTAGGGAAGCAATCACCAGAGTGATCTTCATCACAGCCCCTCTCGTGCGCCATGGACATCAAGCAGCTTTTGAAGGTACTCGTCCAACTGTAATTTTGGTCCATAGAGGCGGGCGAGTTTCCTCATTAGCTCAAGCTCTAAATATGAATTGTGGCCTTTGACGCTCTCCGGCGACTCTTGCCCCTGATGATCTTTCATCGGATGCAGAGAGCTTGCGCAATCCTCGAAAAAAAGATGGCCGCCGCCGTGATAGAAGGTCATCCCGGTGATGGCAAGCCCCTGGATGTCGTAAGACAAGAGGTCGAGGAGGGCAAGGAATCCTGTTCTTCCGGTGTACCCGCTTAACAGTGTCCGGGCGCGGGCGCTTGTTGAATACAGCATCCTGAATCCCATCCTGAGACCCTGTTGCTTAAGAAACAGGTTGAAGGCTAAGTATTCTGACCAGCAGTGCGGCGCAGGTTCATCCGTGGCCGGGAAGGTGAAACCATTGTTTGTGCTGACCAGATATTTGATTCCAGCTTCTTCGCAGACCCTTCTGAATTTTTCATGCGAGATTCCTCTTTGGAGAAGTATGTGCTTGATTATCACTTCGTTGTTGCAATAGAGGATGTCCGTGCGGGTTCCAATGTCGTTTGCCAGTTCAAGGTTAAAGGGCATGTGCTGAATTGCCGTGTTGAGTCTCACGACCAGATCGTGGGCATCAATCATCTGGCCCAGCCCCTTGCCCCGAAGGATTTCGGCTGGCCCAACAATCACCACATCTTTCCCCTTCAGCAGCCGCCCGAAATCCGTGTCTAACTCGATCAACGCCATTTCATGCTGAAGCTCTTCGATGTCAGGATAACCCTGCCTGCTCATTGCCTTCATCTGCTGACCTCTACCGGCTTCAGAGATAGGTGGTGTCCATTCGATTGAGACAAACGCAGCGCCTTGTTGGGTGATTCAAAGATCGAAAGCAGGCGTCTTACTTTCAACGATTGAAGCTCACTCTCTCTGCCCTGCGCGGCTGCTTCCCAGCCGCCGACTCGCTCGATTCCCTTTCGAGTAAAGAAACATGAGCCGTGACAGATGTCTGGACGTTCTCGCCGCTCATAGCAGGTCAGGTCAAGTTCCTCACCTCTAATAATTATTTGGGTATCTTCTTCGGTCAACTCAATCAAGTGCTTATACGAGCTGACGAAATCATATTGCTGGCACAGTTCCAGATTAGCAATGATGTCCTCTCTATCCAGATGAAGATCACTCTCGGAAAAAATAAAAAACTCTTTGCTCGACTCGAACATTCTCAGTCCCGCTTGAAAGCAGCTCTCCGGGTTAAAAGCATTTTCATCCCTTAAAAATTTATAGTGAACTCCCCCGGGCAAGGTTTGTGGCTCAAGACCGGGTTTGTTGTCATGCTCCACGACGAGCACAGTGACGTGCGGATACCACGCTGCACAATAGTCGAGCTTGAAATGCAGATTTCGCGTCTGGCTTCGGTCGGGCGTGCTGTCACGGTGGGCAATAATCAGGACGGTATCTTTTTGTATTTGATTCCACTCAGGGCTGGCAACGACGACCGCTTCCTTCACATACCAGGGATGCAACTGTTTATTCTGAGTATCGGAGTAATTCTCCTCAACCCAGGCTAGATGAGGGATGAAACAATAGCAGTTAAAGGTCTGCTGTAAAATAGCATTGACTTTATCCACCGGCTCAAGCGACTGAGAGTTTAGTTCGATAAAGGCATCGTAGATTGTCCGCTTCAGCGCATAAGCAAAAGTCGAATAGGAATTGGTTATTTTGGAAATGTTCTCTGAAATCTTGAGGGGGCGGACGTAGACATGCAGGCCGCCAAATAAGAGCATGTCCCAATCGGACGGCAATTGCTCGATATAGCGCGAGAACTTAGTGTTGAAATCAGAATCCAAAACAACATCATCTTCAAAGATCAAAATGCCGGATAGTCCACTGCGGCGCGCTTCACGAACTACGGCCAGATGGCTTTGCAAGCATCCATAGGCTCCCGGCGAGCCGTCCCAACCGGGCGGCACTTTCAGGTTGAGTCCATCAATGGCTGGAAAGCGCCGCACCGAGTTGATTTGATGTAAGGCGAACCGGGCCTCTGCCTGTTCCCAGCGCTCAGGTCTCCGGTCCAGGTTGATACACACTTTGTCAGGAAAGAAATCGTTTACATTCATTTCCAGATTAACTTCACTCGTGCTTCGGCGCACTCTCCGGCTTGTTCAGACCCGCCGCCCGTCGTTCGGATAAGCTGATTAAACTTGATTGAGTTGGACGAAATCAATCCTCGCTGAGACTAATCGCTGACAATTGATAAGTCGCGCCCTTGTGAATTATGCTGGACTGATGACCCACGCCTCTGAATCTCACCCGATTCATGTGCTGACTCTGACGCCGTTTTATCCTTCTGAGCGGGATGAAGTGGACGGCACTTTTGTGGCCGAGCCGCTTGAGCATCTCTCAGCTTTCAAAGTGAACTCGACAGTCATTGCCGCCAAGCCCCGCTCACAGGGAACTTTCAAAAACAGTGGTCGAGTGCCAGAGGCCATCTGGATTCGTCACGCGCAGCTACCGGGCAGGGCGGCCTACGGAAGCTGGGGGCTGCTGCTTTATGCGCGACTGGCTCATTTCGTGAGCCGTCTGCACCGTGAACATCGCATTGACCTCATCCACGCTCATTCAGCTTTGCCGTGCGGCCATCCCGCCGCGTTGCTTTCTCGCCAGCTCAGGATTCCTTTTGTGGTGACCACTCACGGCCTTGATGTGTTTTCCACCGGGCGGGAAAAGGGAGTCTCGCGCCGTTGGGTTGACCGCTGCTCGCGCTTCGTCTACCGGAAGGCGAACATGAATATCTGTGTCAGCGAGGCGGTGCGCCGCGTGATGGTTGATGGGCTGGGCAATTCAACCCGGACGACCGTGATTTACAACGGTGTCAACGCCTCGCTGTTCACTCCGCCGCCGGGCGACGATGGTGATTCGACCCCCAGAATCCTGAGCGTGGGGCGGCTGGTTCCATCCAAAGGGCAAGAGCTGGTCCTTCACGCTGTCGCAGAGTTGGCGAAAAAATATCCGCGACTACTCTACGAAATTGTTGATGACGGGCCGGAGCGCTCTCACCTCGCGGCGCTCGCACACGAATTGAAGATTGCGGAGAGAGTAAAATTTCTCGGTCGTCAAAGTCGTCAATTCGTCGCCGAGGCGATGAAGCGTTGCACCGTCTTTGCCCTGCCGAGCCGTGATGAAGCGATGGGTTGTGTCTATCTCGAAGCAATGGCGACAGCCAAGCCCATCATCGGCTGTCATGGGCAGGGCATCGAAGAGATCGTCCGTCATGGTGAAAACGGCTGGCTCATTCAGCCGGACAATCTACAGGAAATGGTGTATGCCCTCGACATCCTTTTAGGCGATGCTTCCCTGCGAAAACAGTTGGGAGGAGAAGCACGAAAGACGACCATTGAAAGCTTGACGCTCCAGCATCAGGCAGCGCGTTTGAGCCAAGTGTATCGTGAATGCCTACGATTAGCTGTGAGCAGTTAGACGAGAAATCATGAGCCTGCACAGAGTGCTGTGATTTTTACACGCCAGACCACTCTAAAAGCAGCGCGTCCAGCTTTCCGTCGAGCAGAGCCTTATCAGTGGCCGCGAAGTCAAACACGTCTGCCAGAGTTTGATCGTTAATGAGCGGAGCATTGAAGGCAACGATTGCTTCATAGAGGTCGTGAAGATAACGGCTCTCTATCCAGAGTTTGCTTTGATCTGTTCCCTCTTCAATGAATCGCTCTTTTTTCGCCCACCTCACATCTATGAGTTTGTCCAGGTAATCGGCGCGCAGGAACAAAGGATCAAGATTCGCAACAAGGACGCTCTTTACTGGAATGCTGAAATCATCGTCATTGTAGTAAGCTCCAAATTTGAGCATTTGATAAGTGCCCTTCTTAATATCATCTGTTCTACCTAAGCCCGGCTTTGTTTTGTTTGAATCTATTTCATCGCCCCATCCATTTGCCAAGTAGCCAAGAATGATTTCTCTCCCTTTCCTCAAACTCTTTGGAACGGCGTAGGCGTAAAAGATTTCTAACCACGCATCGAGATAGTCTAAGAAGTTTGGGCTATGAGAAAAGAAGCGAATGGCTGGCTCATAAGGCCAAGACGCCTCGCCGCTACCAGCGAGGGGAATCATCCAATTCCTATGAGGGATAAAAAGATTCAGTTTTTCATGCTCTATTTGCACATCTACTAAGCTGTGCTGTGGATAATCTGTAACCTCTCCATTCTTTTCTTGCTTGAGCGAGGCGCTCAAATCAAAGCAGAGCGGGAAAGTCACCATTGGCGAGGCTTTAATTTCAAAGAGCACCAAAAGGTCATCCCGAAAAGCGATTGCATCTACATCATGCGATTGCTTGCTAATAACTGCGATTTTCACAGGCTTGGGCGCTGATGACCCGAGTAGGCTTAGCGTCAAGGCTGAGAGCGTTGTTGTTATTTCTCCGATGTGATGGCTAGAAGGTTTATGCTGAGCGCCGGAAATGCGAGAGCCAAGCCCTATGTCGAGGCAACAGCGCGGACACTGTTTGAGGAAAGCGTAATAAACGCGGGGGAGCGGCGTGTCAGGCCGATTGCAGTAAATCCAATCAGAGTTTACCAATCGCGCGTGACAGTATTCGATATTCGAGACGAAATCGAAAATTGCTGCGAGCACAAGATTGAATCGGCGCTTTTCTTCTATGGACTGTTTAAGAAACGGCTTTGTACTCCACTTATCGTCATCAATAGAAGCCCGATAAGCTTTTAAGAGAGTGGCGAATAATCTCGCGGCGCCCCGACCGTTGATATATTGTGACGCAGTAAGATCAAGCACCATTAAGCGCCTCAAATCATCAATCTTTTTCTTATATTTGGAGCCGCTGAAATCTGGTAATTGTGTGAGGGTAGTCATCCTGTTCCCTGAGTTTGAAGAAGAAGCGAATCAAAATTAAAGGCTGATTGAATTACAGGGGGTTTTTCTCCAGCTATAACTTTTTCTATTGAGTGCTCTGCGACCCAACGCACGACCGGCACACAAACAGCATCGCCAAATCCGTACTTAATTTCATTATCCGAGCCTTCTACTTTGAAGTCTGTTGGCTGGTGAGCGATTTTGACTCCCTGAAGTCGCCCGTACTCTACGCCCAACATTTTTCTGACTTTCACCCGACCACGTTTGACCTCAACAACAAATTGCGTTGATGAGCCGCCTTTAGGAGTTCGCAAGCAACTTGCTAGACCGTCAAACCGAAGATTGAAAATCTGCTCGCGCAATCGCCTTCTCCGCAGTCTGCGAACCGCCGAGAACAGCGCGTCTTTTTTGTCATTAACAATGGCTTGAAGATAATCACGGTGGTGATGCTCAAGCAGGCTCCAAAAGTATTCCATTTGCTCTTTGTCAGACCAGCGCGCATCTTCATCAGGCAACGGCTCTATAATCTCGGCCAAAGTCATTTTTCTGCGGGGCAGTTTTGGGAAATCAAAAAATACCCAAGGCAAATGAGGGTTGCGAGTATAAGTCTCTTTAACTCGATAACGTCTTATGTTTGTATCAGGAATTGAGCGCGGCCTTTCAAAACGATCCGCACCCAACACGCCAATGATGAAAACCCTATTGCGTGCCTGCGGAACAAAATGGCGAGCATCAACTTGGACAACATCTATTGCATAGCCAAGTTCTGCAATTCGATTCAACAACATATCAATGGACTTACCTTCGTGCAGATAGAGCAAGCCCGGCACATTCTCTAATAATAAAAATTCAGGCGGCAATCCCCTTTGGTGAAGGTCAGCGACCTTTTCAAGAAATGCCCACACAATACTGCTGTGCTGTCCATTGATCCCCATTCTATTACCCGCTTGGCTTAAATCTATGCAGGGGAAAGATGCCGTAACAAGCCGCGCAGGAGGTAATTCAAGACTATTAAGACTTCGTATGTCGTCCTCGACAACCGGAACCTCGCTATAGTTGGCCTTATAAAATTTTGTTTTCTTTGGAGAGTTATCATTCGCAAGCACCGCGCGCCACTTGAGCGGGCGAAGCGCTTCATGTATAAGGCCAATTCCAGCGAAGAATTCTATAAAAGTCTTATCCATCAATCCTGCTTATTCATTTCAGGATATGTGAAGCTGCAATTCTGTTATCTTTAGCATAGCGGCAAAGCTGCCTTTTAATCTACACCAAGCAGCCTGTTAACTCCACAACCGATATGCTCAGTTCTATTCAAATCTTCTTTGCCCGTCGCAGGATGCGCGCAGGTCGAACGTAATGCTCCATGACTTCGAGAATGGCCGGACCCATCTGCCAGACGTTGCGGTGCTTGCGCACCCACTCTGAAGCTGCCCGCCCCATGTCGCGTGCCTCTGCACGATGCGCGGCAACCCAGCGCAGCCGCTCCGCCACGTCTTCAACTCCCGGAACTCCCTGCACGCCCGAAGGTCCCCAGTAAAGCTCTTTGTATGGAACCCACGTGGCCGGAGCGACGGGGAGTAGATAATCACCGGCTTCAGCACAGATGTCGGCCTGCCCTTCGGAATCGAGAGCGATGACCGGCAGCCCTGTCGCCATTCCTTCCACGAGCGGAAGCCCGAAGCCTTCGTTGCCCAGCGCCAGCAGCACATCAGCTTCACGATACCAACGGGCAATGCCGCGCGTTGCTTCGTCATGCTTGTAGAAAGTAATGCGCGGGTCGTCAAATGAATAGTTCCCTTTTTGAAAACGAGATTTGATGATGAGCCGGGCGCTCCGGTCATTCTCGAAGGCGAGTTTCCAGGCGGCGATGCCCTCGTTGATGTGTTTGCGCTCATCCGCTGTGCCGACCATTAGTGTCGTCAAGCCATCCCGCTCCGGCCTCTCCTCGTAGTGATACACGGTAGGGTCTACGCCCTGCGCAACGACCTCTACAGGGACATTCACACCGCTCCGGCGAAAAACATCTACCAGAAAACGTGACGGCACGATCACAGCACGCGCCAGATTGAGCCGTTCCGGCCAGACTGCGGGGAGACGGTCTGCCTCCCACATGGTGTTGATGAATAAATCCTCGACCTCACGATAGGGGTCAAGCCAATCGCTTGGCCCACAAAAATATAGAACCGGCCCGACTATCTCAGGCCGAGAGGCGCGGAAGATTTCTTTGAACTCTGCTGAAGTTCCATTGAGATCAATCAAGAGAGGAGAGATATTAACTACGGCCCCGGCGCGTGCCATCCCGAGGGCGAGGTATTCGCCCATACTCCCGTAGCCGTCATAGACTCTGAACGTTGCAGCCAGAGTGAGTGTGTGCTCAGGCGTCGGCGCAGCAGTAGTGCTCATCATCAATCACAATGCGGTTTGAGTTGACTTAATCTCCAACGCCGTTTCCTTCACAGACTCTCTCAGCAGAAAGCCAAACAACAATGCTCCGAGCACCAGCAGGAAGGCCGCCGCCGAGATGATTGCCGGGTATCCAAAGCGTGTGAGACCCTTGCCCGCGACAGGCGCAGTCATCGCGCCGGAAGCAAAAATGACCATGTACATCAAGGCCGTCGCGCCGCTTCGCTCGTGCGGCGCGACCTTTGTCATCAAGAGGCTTTCCATGGCTGGCTCGTCCATCCACTGGAAAGCCGTATAACCCGCAAAGCCCAGAACGGCAATCCCGACGGGCGGTCCTGTCGCCAGCGTGGCGAGAGAAATTCCGGCAGCTAATTCCATGTACACGATTCCCCAAATCAGACCAAACTTTTTGAGAATCAGCGGCGAGAGCAAGATAGCTACGACCTGCGCCAACTGGCTGCCGGAAAAAACGAAGCCGATCTGCTCGACCGGCATTTTCAAGTAGCGCGAAAAATAGGCGCTGGCAAAAGGATTAAAGGCAGCGGTTGCGATATTCAAAACAGCTATTGCGATGAGGAAGCGAAAGACAAATGTGCTTCGCGGATATGTGACCCGCTTCTCCTTCGTCGCCTGCGGCAATCGTAAACGCATGGCGGGCAGGACGGCCAGTGAGACAACGGCTGCGCTCAAGAGTAGAGCATACTGTTTGCTCTGGGCCGGGCCGGTTGGCCCGAACAAGCGACTGAGCCACAGCGGCAAGTGCCCGCCCACAGGGTCTGCGATAATGCCTATGCCGATGACTGTCGCCAGATAAATGCTGAAGGCGAAAGGCCGCGACTCAGCCGTCGTCACCTGCGCGACAACGACGGTGATTGAGACGGCCCACAAAGCAAAGAACAGCCCGGCGGTAAAAGCCATGCCAAGCAATGCCACCTCTCCCGTCACCAGCGAGCGCAGCGCCGCAATCGTGGCCGTCGCAGCAAAGCACACCACAACGGAACGCTGTAATCCGATCAGGCGATTGAGCAGAACAGCGAACACCGTGCCGATGAGATTGCCCGCCGTCCCCATGCTCGACATCCATCCGAGGAAGTCTTCCTTGTATCCGATGTCTAAGAGATACAGGTTGTAGAGCAGGACGAACATGAACATTCCCGTATTGAAGAGGCATGATGCGGAGAGAAAAACGAAAAAGGGGCGTCCCAGATTTTTACTTCCCCACCAACCTGAGACGCCTCTTGAGACGCGAGAAACATTTTCTGTTCCCGGCGCAACGCCGGTTCTCTCTACAGCAAGCCCTTTTTCTTCCTCTGACATCTGCGACATGCTAGAAGTCGTATCTGAGAGCAAATTGAATCCGGCGCGGCTCACCCACAGCGACGACCTTTCCGAAGAATGGACCAAAGTCTGCGAACGGCAGCGGGATACCATAGTTGGGATGATTGAAGAGATTGAAAGACTCCGCGCGAAATTCGATGACCTGCCGCTCACGAATCGGGAATCGGCGATGCAGGCTAAAATCGAAGACGACGTTTCCCGGCCCCGGGATGATGTTACGTCCGGCGTTGCCAAAGGTGAACGGTGCGGGCGCGCGGAAGGCGTCCGTGTTGAACCAATGATCGGCTGAACGCTGGCTGCGCGGCAAAGTGATGCTTACTCCCTCAACCACGTCTGGACGGTTTGGTGTGCCGCTGTTGGCAAAGTCGGAGAAGAAGTAAACGGGATTAAGCGGTGTCCCGTCCTGCATCGTCAGAATACCGCTGGTCTGCCAGTGAGCCAGAAGCGGTCGCAGGAAATTCGGCTTCGGCAGATTATAAACAAACCCGGCGCTCAAGCGTCTGCGTACATCGAAAAAGGAAAGCCCGCGCTCCAGCCCCAGATTCCTTTCGTCCTGCGCGGTCACGCTATCAAAGAGTCCATTCAACACAGTGTCTCCATCATCAATTGATTTAGACCAGACGAAGCTCGCCAGAAACGCCAGGTCTCCGGTAAAGCGGCGCTCGGCCTTGATCTGCATCGAGTTGAAAGAGGAGTTGGAGATGTGTTGCCTTTGAATCAGCCTGCCAAGTTGAGGCCACGTTCGCAGAGACTGAAGATCACCGGGGCGCGGCGGCAAGTTCTCGCCTGTCTCGACGTGCGCGGGCGTATTGAAAATCCGCGACTTACCCAGCTTGGTTCCCTTTGATCCGACATACGCAACATCCAGCAGAATGTTGAAAGGAAGCTCCTGTTGCAGGCTCAAGCTCCACTGTTGCATGTAAGGAGTGCGAGCCTCGCGGTCAAGTCCGAAGTAGCTGGGCAGTCCCGTCGTAGCTGACTGCGGGAAGCCGTTGGCTAAAGTCAGGACAGGAGCGACGCTCCCGTTGGTTTGATTGGTCTCATTGATGATCCCATTGCGAACGAGGTCATAGACTTCCGTTGCGATCTCAGGAGAGAAATAGACTCCGTAGCCAGCGCGCACCACAAAGTTACGACGCTCTAAGAAGGAGATTGGCGGTCGCCAGGCAAGGCCCACACGCGGCGAGAAATTATTCCTGTCCGGGGTGGTCGCTTCATCAGAGCGGACTAATTGCGGCTGCGCCGGAAGCGTCGAGTAATCCAGATTCAGCAGATTGTTTCTAATCTCTTTGAAAGGAGAAAAGTATTCATAACGAAGACCGAGACTGAAGTTCAGCCGAGAGTTCACTCGCCAGTCGTCCTGCACGTATCCGGCGTAATTATGTTGACGCAGGTAAGCCATCGCCTGACCGACGCTGCGGTCTGTTGATTGCGGAAAGCCAAGTAGGAAATCTGCGAAAGGATCGCCCGATGGCGAGGCGGATAAGGGATTGCCGGTGAAAGCTCCGGTGAAGCTATAGCGCCCGCGCGAAAGTTGGCTCTGCAAATAATTCAACTGGAAGTAGGTCAACTGAACGCCTGTTTTCCAGGTGTGCGCTCCCTTTGTGAGCGTGACGGCTTCGGAGAGATTCCAGAGATTATCGCGCTGCGTCTGTGGACGGTTAGGCGTATCCAGGACCAGATTGAAGTTGGTCACGAGAAAGAAAGGCAGACCGAAGTTGAAAGGGTCGCTCGGAAAACTCGTGATGCCGAGATCACGCGTGGCATCACTTTTGAATGCGCTTTCGGGCAACTCCTGAACTTTCAGGCGGGTGTAGGAGAGCCGCACTTCGTTGAGCCAGGAATTGCCGCTGATGGTGTGGCCGATGACCAACTGTTGCGCTCGCACTCTTTCCTGCGTGGGCCGTTCCGGGAAGGCCGTCGCCAGACGGTTGCGGTCGTTATTGATCGTGTAGCGTCCGAACATCCGGCTCTGATCTCGAAACTCATGATCTACACGCACAGAGAAACTATCTCTGGTATTTTGATTCGGCGTGGAATCGAGATAGTTGACTGCGCCGCTCAGCGGACGATTGGGCAGAGGCTGATACGTGTCCAGAAACTTTCGTGCGATTGGGTCAATCCGATTGGCCGGAATAATATTATTCGGGAATGGGAGTCTCGCTCCCGTCAACGGGTCGAGGTTCAACGGATCATAAATAGTATTGCGCCCGCTAAAATCTCCGCTCCTGAGGGCTGCGTCCGGAACGAGGCTCTGAGATGTCTTAGCAGCCTTCCCGCGCAAGCCTTCATAGGTAGCGAAGAAGAAGGTCGAAGGCACGGGCAGGCGACCACCCAAAGACCCGCCAAACTGATTTTGACGAAAGACGGGTCGCGGCAAGTTCGTATCAGCAAAGAGACTCAAGGCATCGAGGGCATCATTGCGAATAAACTCATAGAGGTTACCGTGAAATTCCCGACTCCCGGACTTGGTGACGACATCGGCCACGCCGCCGCCCGATTGCGCGAACTCCGCCGAAGGTAAAGATGAAAGGATACGAAACTCCTGCACGGATTCGATGGGTGGATTAACGGCGATGGCGCGCACGTTGAGGTCAGTATTCATTCCTCCGTCGAGCAGGTAAGTGTTCATTGTTGAGCGTGCGCCATTGATGGGGGGATTCATCGCCACGGAGCCACGATTTTCCTGCACGTCGTTGATGATGTCGTGGCCGAAGCCGCCGAGTTGACGTGGAATCGCGCCGGGTCCGAGTGTGATCAGCGAGATGATGTTGCGCCCATCAAGCGGTAAATTCTGGATCGTGCTGGTGTCCAGACGGTATCCGACCATCGCGTCATTAGTTTGCACGAGCGAGACATCCGCCGCGATGGTCACATTCTCTTGCGGGGACCCCACCTGCAACTCAAGGTCGAGCGTTGCCTTCTGGTTCACTTCCAGCACAATTGCCTGCACCACAAGGGTGCGAAACCCCTGCTTCTCTGCCGAGACGCTGTAGCGCCCCGGCAAGAGGTCGTTCAGGCGATAGCTGCCGTCCTCTCCGGTGAGCACGCTTCGGGAAAAGCCTGTCGCCTCATGGCGTGCCGTCACTTTGACTCCGGGTATCTGCGCCGCCAACTGGTCTTTAACCTCACCCAGCAAACTAGAGGAGGCGACCTGAGCGCGCGCCGGAACGACCACGACAAAGATTAATAACAGGCCAACCATCATCGTTCTCATAGCAAATTCCTTTCGGGGAAAGTGAGAGATCAGACAGCAAGTCGCCGAGCAGTTGCGGTGTGGCGACGACTGCATGAGAGCATCAACTAAAACTACACCTTTCCCATCAAGATGTTGTCAGATCAAAATCTGATGAACCCGCTACACGTCAATTCGATCCATCTTTAACTTTCAGTGGACCTCATTACTTATCTATCGCTGCCAAAGACAAGGAAAGCCGCTTAAGGAGCAAGGAGTAGCGTGATGACCACCCAATGATGCTCGCGACTATAATACTAAAGTGGTCCTGTAGCAATATCTATATAAACCGAGGAGTTCTGTTGCAAGAAAGGATGAGAAGAAATTTGATACCTAAGGTGTAAGCTTTTGTCTCAATTCCCAAAAATTCTTTTCGCATTTAAATTCAACTTCATAGTAGGGATTTGTAATTGTCGTTGGAGGGTCGCTAATTACTGTTATCGGGCAAGTCTCTACAGCACCTTCACGCGCGCACTGTTTGAACTGCGAGTATCTTTCATTAACCGCCTGGTCGTAGCGATAAGCCCGACCATGCACCAGGTCACCAAGGGCTACTCTGGTGTTGTTGGCAAGTAGTAATGTACACAGAATTACGGGAACACCGATGGCGTAAACATAATTGGGAAGTTTCGCAGCCTCCAATCCGTGCTTCGACTTAAGATAGTTCATCCAGATGACGATATTGAGAAACCAACCGAGCAGGAAGAAAAAGTAGACCGTGGCGACGGTCCTATGTTGTCCCATCATACCCTGAGTCCAGTAGGCCGGAAACAACCCGATAAAAATCAGCAGCAGCAGCAGGAACGAGGAGATGAGAGGATGGACGCGAACGCTTCTGAGGAAGCTGCTCCGGTCAACGAGGTATGCAACAAATGGAATAAAAAAGATCGTGCTCAGGACGAAAGCGAAATTGGACAACCAGATTGACAGGAAACTGACTTCTTGTCGCAGGGACATACTCACTGAATATCCAAATCTATGCTGGCCGGGTGGCGAGAGGCTTGCCCTGACTGCATTGCCCGGAGCAAGAATTACAATAGCGGCGCAGACGATAGTGACGAGAGAGAAAATGAGCCACCGCCAGCGTTCCTGACTCCTGTCTCGCCATAGATAGAACGTAATTGTGAAGTTCAGTATTGCGAGAATCAGCATAGAGGTTTCATTTGAGCCTACAATTGCAACGATCAGAAGACAGCTCAAGATTGTGCTAAACAGCCTTACCCGTTTCGATTGCTTAGACAATCTGATTACCAAAGCATAAAAGAGGAGCGTCAGAATAGTAGCGAATTGATAGACGATTGCTCCGGTCATGAAATAATACATCTCCGTAACTTCCGGCGTTTGGTTGCTGAATAACGCCATGAGAAACGCGGCGGCAATCAACTTGGTACGACGACTCACACTCGATCCGAAAATGCCGGTTACTAAAGAGTAGATGGAAACGAAGGACAATACGACAATCAGGAAGGCAAGCGCTTTATAGCCCCGGAAGCTTTCGTTGGTCAGAGGATCAATGACCGTGAGCAGCGCCGTGGCGAAATATCTGCCACCGGCCTTGTTGTACAAAACTATCTGTCGTTGGATAAATCCGTTGCTTAGTATGTGTCTGGTATTGCAAAAATCATCATAGGCAGGATGACAGAAGAAGGTGAGAATCAGGAATGGAATAAGCGATAGCAGGAGGAACAGGAGAGCCAGATTCTTAAGTCGCTTTTTATCCATTAACGTGTTTTCGATCATTCGCCCAATGTCCTCCTCCGGACTCTCAATGTTAGCATTGAATTGTAAGTAATAGCTTATACTGCTCAAAGCTCTGAAGATTCATTATTAATGCTGTAGTTGAAAACCGAAATGGAAAATATCCAAACCTCCATCCTTGAACAAACCAAAAAACTTTCAGTGGTAGTTCCCGTTTATTTCAACGAAGAATCCTTGCCTCCGCTTTTTGAGAAGCTCTTGAGTATTGAAGCGACTTTGCTCAAAAAGAATATCGAGACAGAGCTGATTTTTGTGGACGATGGTTCTGGAGATCGGTCACTGGAGGAGCTTTTGCAAATAAAGCAGCAGAGACCGGACACTAAAGTTATTAAGCTGACCAGAAATTTTGGCGCGGCTCATGCGTCTAAAACCGGACTCCAATTCGTGACCGGAGACTGTTTCCTGGTCCTTGCCGCTGATATGCAGGATCCGCCTGAGCTTATTTTTGAGATGATTGCTAAATGGCTGCAAGGAGCGAAATTCATTATTTGCCAAAGGACCAGTCGCAACGACCCGCCGCTATCAAAACTGTTCGCCTACATCTACTATCTTCTGGTTCGATTTTTTGTGATAGAGAATTATCCTCCGCGCGGTTACGGTATGGCTCTCATGGATTGTGCGCTGCTCAGTTACATGCAGCGCAGCGGTAAGAACATGAATCCGCCGCTTTTTGCCTACTGGCTTGGGTTCAAACCCGAAATTATTCTGTATGAGAGGGTCAAGCGCCGGTTTGGCAAATCGCGCTGGACGCTTGCGAAAAGGCTCAAACTGTTTCTGGACTCTCTGCTGGGGTTCTCTGTAGCTCCCATCCGTTTTATTTCTTTAATAGGTTTGGCTGTCTCGCTGGTGAGTTTTGGTTACGGTGTCTTTATCGTTATCAGTGCATTGCGCGGTGAGACAGAAGTGCGAGGGTTTGCTACCGTCGTGACACTTCTGGCTTTCCTGCTTGGTCTAATCATCATTATGTTGGGCGTGATTGGGGAATACGTGTGGCGCATTTTCGATGAGATCAATAGCAGGCCGGAATACGTCATTGATGAGATTTTTTAGTGGTGGATCAATTTGAAGTTGAGTGTGTGGCAAGTCAGACTCACCGCAGAGGCGCAGAGCACTCGCAGAGACTGACGCAGAGAAGAACATTCAACTCTCTGCGCTTCCTCTGCGCGAGTCTCTGCGCCTCTGCGGTGAGTCTCAACACATCTGACACTCAATCCCACATTGAACCACTACCGATTTTTTAATTGGCAGTAAATCAAGCGCTCAGTATCTCGGAAAAAGGAGATGAAAGAATGTCTCGCCAGGACAGCGACAATTTTATAGCGAAGAGCTTTGCCTCATCCGAAGAGATCGAAGCCTACAATAAGCTCCAAGACCTTTTCGGACGTTCGCCAATCCCTGCTCACGAAGTTTTAGCGAACCTCGGATTATTTCATGTCCGCGCGTCTTTCGTGCGTATGCAGTTTATCTATAACTTATATTTAAAGGCTCTCAAAACTCACGGCGTGATTATGGAATTCGGAGTCCGCTGGGGTCAGAATCTATCTTTGTTCACAACGTTCCGCACGATACATGAACCCTACAACCTGAGCCGCAAGATCATCGGGTTCGATACCTTTGAGGGTTTTCCCAATGTGAGTATGCAAGACGGAGCCTCAGATGAGGCGCGCGTCGGCGCTTATCCGGTAACCGCCGACTATGAAGCCTATCTTGAGGAACTACTCTCGGCGCAAGAACGCCTCGGTCCCCGGAGCCATGTGAAGCGACACGAGTTAATTAAGGGAGACGTAGCGCAAACACTCCCGAAGTATCTCAACGATCATCCTGAGACAATCATCGCTCTGGCATATTTCGATCTGGACCTCTACGAACCCACCAAAACATGCTTAGACTTAATCAGACCGCACCTTGTCAAAAACAGTGTGGTCGGTTTTGACGAGCTGGTTTGTGATCAATTTCCGGGCGAGACACAGGCACTCAAAGAAACGTGGGGACTGTCGAATGTTGAGATCATTCGAGACCCAACCTCGCCTCAACAGAGCTATCTCATCGTTGGAGAAGGGCAAAGCTGAGACGAAGCCTAACTAATCCAGTGATGTTTGAAAATCCTGCGGTCTTTAGCGTGCCTAACAGAACTTCAGGCAAGGATGAAATTAACAGGATGGACAGGATGAACAGGATAAAAAAAGTAGAGAAATCATCTCTTCTCTTTGCTCTTCATCCTGCCTATCCTGTCCATCCTGTTAAATTCCTCTTTCGCACTCTGTTGCTGTGCTGGTTTTGTTAGTGACTCTTAATGCTCATCTATTTTTGCAGATCAATCTCATAAGCATCGTAAACCACCGCCCTGGCTCCGAAGCCCTGTTTGTTTTCTATGAGTCCGGCGTTTAAGTAGCGGCCATCATCTTCAGTCGAGATGCCGAAATCAAAATACTTTTTGCGCGCATAGTAATCGTTGATTAAGTAGCTCAGAATCAAATCCTGCGCGCCTGTCTTCCTTCTCTCAGAGCTTGTCCCAATGTACTGTGTATGCGCCACCTGAAGGCTCTCGTAAATTATTACGCCAGCATACATCTCAGAGTTTTTGTACGCCGCGAAGAGCTTGATGTTATCGGGAAAGCGTTCGGCCAGCAGTCGCAACTCCGCCGCCGTATGCACAGGCTTTGCGCCATATTTCGCGCCGAGCAATTGCTCCACTATCTTCATGAAGGTCTCAAAATCAAAACTCCTTCTCATCTCAAGGCCGTGCTTCTCTCCCAGCTTAATCCTCCCCTGACGATCCTTGCTAAAGGAGAGTCGCTCTCTCATCTCAATCGTCGTGGAAACGTCGCGCCTGACGAGTCGCGCTCCACATCTGAAAAGAGCATAGAGGTCTTCCTCTGCCGGAACACGATGGTAGATGTGCGGAATGGCCTTGTAGATGATTTTATTGATTCCACGCTCGCGCAAAGCGGCCATCATGCTCTCGAACAAGCAGAGCATCTGCGCGACCTTCATGCTCATACCGGAAACGACTCCGCCAAACGTGAGGCCAGCGTGGCTCCACAACACACCATCTTTAATGGTCGCTGGCAATATGGCAACTAGCTGCCCGTCACCGTCAAAGAACATCAATGAGCTGTCGGGAAATCTGTCCGCATGATACTCGATGTAATCACGATAGAAGAGGAATACACCATTCTTCGAGTTCGTGATGAAGTCATCCCACGCGCGCTTTTGCGTCGAGTCGTAGGTGACAATCTTCAGCTTATTCATCGTCAACAGCAATTCGTATGAAGGACCAGTTAGCTCCCTTCAGAAGCCGTTCCGGTGTAGCCCGGCGGGAGCGCAAAGCAGATCACATCCATGCCATCTTCGCCCTGTGTACGCAGGAAAAGTTGATAGCCTAGATTAAGCGAGTGGAGGTAAAGAGGCAGTTGCCACAAGTCGTCGGGTTGATGATAGACGCTGATTGCCAGAATCGGTCGCGTGCTTCGCAATAAAGAATCTGCTCCCCTCAGCGCCTCCCACTCTGCACCCTCGACATCAAACTTAAGATAAAGTGTTCCGCCGCCGTTGCTCTCTATCACCTCATGAAGCGGCAGCACATCCACTTCCGTCTCGCCCGTGCTACTAAGAGATGCGCCCGTGTTGCTTGTCGCGTTGAATCTCAACTTCGTGCGCCGGTCACCTACTCCTGCGTTATAAACATGCACCCTGCGCGCAACCTCGTCTCCCAAACAAACGACATATTCGCGCAGCTTCCGGCAATTTTCTCCATCCGGCTCGAAGGCATAAATCTGACTGAAGTTTCCTCGCTGATGTTCGAGGAATCTGTGCAGGGTATCGCCGTCATACGCGCCGCAATCAACGAAGGTCGTATCCGGCGACAAGTATGGCAGGATATCAGGCGGGAAGTAGTCACCCCTTGAGCTTTCAGGGAGCGCCTCATACTCCATGCGTAAGCGAAATCTAATGTGCGCGACAAACTGGCGGCGCGATTCTTCATCAGCGAAAAGATGAAACGCACCACGAATGTCTGCCGCTTTCGCCAGCACAGCTTGCGGCAACTCGAACTGATAGTAGGGCAGGAACGATTCCGAATACTTCCACGCGAGATTTAAAAACGAGATTACGCGCGCGTCCGTCAATTGATGAAGACGGCGCTGCGCCTCCAGAAAGCTCGCTTTCGGATTAAGAATCGTTACGACAAACAGAGTCCTCTCGCCAAACTCTGAGACTGCATCCTGCGGCGTCAAGATGCGCAAGCCCTCAAGCGTCCGGCCTTGCTTTTCAGGGGTGCCGTCAGCGAACGCGGACGGCTCAACTCCGATCCCGCGCAGCTTTTCGAGAACGATTCGCCCCAAGTTGCCTGCGCCGTAAAGAACCAGCGCGTCGGTATCGTGCAGTGAAAGCTGTGTGGCCGCCCTGCGGCTTGCATCATCGAGGCTCTCCGAGAGCAGCTCGTTCAATTCTTCTTCCGCGCGCGACTTCAACATCTTCGTTTGACGAGCAACTAACGTCTTCTGCTTAATAACGGCTGCACTAAAAACTTAGAGCTTCTAACAAAACTCAATGCGATACGATTATTTGTAGGGGTAGGGACAAGTCCTCTGCCAGCGTGTTAGCGAAAAGAATAATTAACAGGATGGACAGGATAGACAGGATACAGA
>JBAWGU010000914.1:0-2560 GCA_049593215.1 Pyrinomonadaceae bacterium | reverse complement strand
TGTCCGTAGTCAGTGGTCCGTTGTTTATAGCTGCACTAATTGAGCGGTGAAATCAAATGGTCAAGCAACCAAAGCGAACAACGGACCACTGACTACGGACGACGGACAGCTTTTCTCTCATCCTTGCTTTTCAACGGAAGGTAAAACAAAAAATGGTGAAAAGGAATGCGCACCCGACGACAATCTTCGCGCAGTTCATCACTGAGAGGCTGAACGAGCTTGGCCTCAAGCAGGTTGATTTCTGTCGTCAGACGGGCTTCGATCAAGGTTTGCTGTCAAAGTTGCAGACCGCTGTGATTACCACAATCAACCTTGAGACGGCTCTGCGCCTCGCAGACGGTTTGAAAGTCCCGCCGGGCGATGTGCTGATGATGCTCGGCAAGGACGATACGCACCTGCTCTTGAAGCGGCTCTACGGCAGCAACGTCTGCTCGCAGTGCGCCGGAGAGAACTTCACGCCAGAACCCGTGCGCTGGATTACGGACGCGGCGCAGCAGGCGTTCACACTTGGCCGCGACGTTTCCCCTGTGATCACGCTCCTCCGCCACCTGAGCGCAGAACGGCGCGACCATTCCGAAACAGAACTCGCCGTGCGCGTCGCGCACTGAAGCATGAGAATGAGAGAGAAAAGGTTTGACGCGTCGCCGCGTCTTCTCTGCGTTGTCGCAATGATATTAGCTTGCGTTGTGAGCGCGCAGGCGGGCGTGTGGCAGAGGCAGCAGAGTGGAACGATGGCCTGGCTGCACGCGGTCTTTTTTCTGGACCAGTCTAGAGGTTGGGCTGCGGGAAGCAACGGCGCTTTGATGAGGACGACGGATGGCGGCGCGACGTGGCAGGCTGCGCGACGCCCGACGGAAGACGCTCTGCAAGACATCGCATTCGTTGACGCTCAGAACGGGTGGATGGTCTGCGATAGGAGCATCTATTTGCTCAGGACGAAAGACGAGCAGCGCACCTATCTGATGAGCACACAGGATGGCGGCGCGTCCTGGAAGCGTGTTGACATCAAAGGTCTGGATGTGGACTCGCGTCTGGTGCGCGCTCTCTTCAGCAACCGTGAGCGCGGCTGGACCTTTGGCGAAGGCGGACTGCTCTTTGCCACACGAGACGGCGGCGCGACGTGGCTCAGACAGAGAGTGCCTACGCGCTACCTCTTGCTTGGCGGCACGTTCGTTGACCGCGAAGCAGGCTGGATAGTCGGCGCAGGCGCGACCGTCTTGCAGACAGTGGATGGCGGGGAAACATGGAACTCTGACATCGCCGTGCAAAGGAGCGCGGGCGTGCGCTTTCATGCCGCGTCGTTTGTTGATCGTCGTCGCGGCTGGGTGGTCGGCGCGAAAGGTCTCATCTTTGCGACGGTAGACGGCGGGCGCACATGGCGCGAGCAGCAATCGAATACTAAGGCAGACCTCTTCGACGTAAAATTCACGGACGCGCGCGAAGGCTGGGCCGTCGGCGATGACGGCACAATCGTTCACACCGTGGACGGCGGCGCGCACTGGACCATAGAGCCGAGCGGCACGACGCATAAGCTAGAGCGTCTCTACTTCACCTCGCGCGAACGCGGCTGGGCCGTCGGCTTCGGCGGCACAATCATCGCTTACAACTCAAGCCCAACATCAAACCCGCCATCGTTGCGAAAGTAAACCTCGATTATGAATGTACGGGTAGGGACAAGTCTGAAGCCCGCTCAATTTACAAAATAATTAACAGGATGGACAGGATAGACAGGATAAGGATCTCGCTTTTTATCCTGTTCATCCTGTCTATCCTGTTTGAATCTTCTTTTCGTTGGAATACGGACAGGGACAAGCCCTGCCTCTACAATTCTCGCTTACGAGCCGCACTTAAATGAAACTTGTTGTAGTATTGACTTTCAGTGCGTTGTGAGAGTAGAAAGACTGCGCCCTCGATAAGAAAATTTAAGTTCAGCATTTCATCAGCCCCGACAGTAAACCTTGAAAGGAGCTTAACGGATGAGAACTCGTCTCCCTCTGGTAATCTTTACGCTTCTGGTGTGCGCCTCTGTGTGCTTCGGACAATCGGACACGGGCAAGACTGCAAAGTCTAAGAGCGCAGAGATGGCAAAAGGCTCGCTTGAGCAAACACTCATTGCCGAAGAAAGGGCTTTGTGGGAAGCATGGAAGAACAAGGATGCGAAGCCTTATGAGCAATGGTTAGCGGAAGACAGCGTCTACGTCCACAGCACAGGCGTTGACGGAAAAGCGTCTGAGATTAAAGGCATCGCAGATCCGACCTGTGAGGTGAAGAGCTACGCCCTGGACAACTTCAAAGTGACGATGCTTGACAAGGATGCGGCTCTCTTAACTTTCCACGCCACGCAGGATTTTGCGTGTGGCGGCAAGGCTGGCCCGACCGCAGTGCAGGCTTCATCCATTTACGTCAAGCGCAACGGGAAGTGGCTCAACTGGTTTCATCAGGAAACACCAGCCGCACAGTGAGAAATTTGTGTTGAGCATCTATTTAGAGCGAGTTGCAATCGTCATGTAAGGAACGATTAACCGCAAAGGTCGCAAAGAGGGCACGCCAAGAGCGCAAA
>JBAWGU010000913.1:0-17756 GCA_049593215.1 Pyrinomonadaceae bacterium | reverse complement strand
GCGCCGCCCCGCGCGGGCAAAGGATTGCTGACGCCGTTTTCGATGATGGCGGATTCGCTGCTGACGATGTGGGCCAGCGCGCCTGAGCCGACGTTGCCGCTCACACCATTGCCGACGCGATAGGTGGCGATAAAACTTGTGCCGGAAGCAGGACGCTGCCCGAAGCGATCATCACCGAAACGAATTGAAGCGGCGCTGTCCGTCTCGACTTCCAAAACAAACTCCCTCTTGTCAGCATCGCTGTTAAGCAGATCGCGCTGCGGCTTCCAATCGTTGCTGACGCCGTCGAGCGTGCTTGTAAGAGTCACTTCGGGAAGAAACTCTTCGACGGGCCAATTCATCACCGCGCTTGCGCTCACGGGCGGCTTCTTCGGATCGAAGCTCGCGGCAAACGTCACGGGACTCTTTTGCAGTCGAGGACGAAAGCGCGGCGGGGTCGGCTGAAGATTTTCCTCTTCGCAGAAATTCCGCCCTCGCGCGCTGGCACGGTCGAGCGCAGGATTTGCACCCGGCACAGACCCTAGACTCTCGCCCGCCACCGTCTCGCCGTGATCTGCGAGCACGATGTTGCCGAGCGCGACACTCACAGGCTGCTTGTCGCTTGCGTCGTCGCCGACGCTCACATTCCACAGACACAGAGGAAACGGCAAAGCGTCTTCGCTGGACCATTCAATGTCGAGCACGCGCAGAGGCCAGATGCCTTCTTCGTCATCAAGGTAGAGCGGATCAGTCACGTGCTTAACTTTCGTCAGGCGCACGGCATGACGATGCATCGGGTTTGCCTCTTCGGCGTTGCCGTTCTCAGGATTTCGCGCTTCAACAAAGACGAGGACATCGCCCGGCTGGAGCTTGAAGAGGAGGTTGGCTTTGTTGCGGAGGCTGGCGCGCGTCGCTCCCTTCGGCAGGCAGCAACGCTCATCGCCCCACGTGTAAAAGTTCATCTCGTTGTGCGCCGCAAAGAGCTTCGCCTCGCGCATCGTCTCAAAGATGATGGGGCGCGCAGCCTTTGCCTGCTCATAGTCGGCAGGCGTGGACGGAGGCGAAAGCGTGGGCGGCGTCAGGCGCGTCGCTTTGCCTTCGAGACGAGAAAAAATTTGTGTGCCTTTGGGAAGCTTCGCTACGTTCTGGCTGACTCTGACCTGCACCCACGCTCTCGCGTTCGACCCGTCGTGCATGTGGTAATCAACGAGGCGCGCGTGGCGACGCACGGAGACGCGACGCCGCGCCGTGCCGAGATAAGCTTCGGTCGCAATCGCATCCTGACGATAGCTCAGATAGTCTCCGACAAAGGCGAGCAGCTCGACCAGAGTGATGCCAACGTCTGCGGCGTTGCGCTCGGTCCACTGCGGCATCAGCGCAGACATCCGGTCAAGCATCAACTGGCGAAAGCTCGCATAATCTTTCGCCAGATAATTAATCTCAGGCTCTATGAGTTGTTCAGGCGGACACGTCTCATCCTGCCTGCAATCGAAATCGCTGGCGCACGCGACCTTGAATGAAAAATCTATGGCGGAGAGAATCGGGTCAAAGCCTGCGGGCGGATCGTCATGCTTTCTGTCTGCCACGAGGCGCAGCGTGTAGGTTGAGAAATCTCCTGCCTGCGAGACCTTCACCTCAATGACGTTGTTCCTGCCGTCGGGCGCGACTGTAACTTTGGTGGCGGCGATGTGGCGTCTGCGCTCACCGCCTTCGATGCGTATGTTCTCCGCTTTGAACGAAGGAGGCGGAGAGGCCGCAAGGTCTTTGATGAAGTGAACAAGCAGAGTGCGCTGCCGATCTTTGGGAGGGTCGGCGGGGTTATCCACCACGTCAAGGAAATCAATTCCGTTGAGCGTCTGGTGATCTTTGACGGCGTTGCGCCGCGTCTCGTCGCAGCAGAAGTAGATCATAAGCTCACTGCGCCTCCTCCACGCGCGAATTGCGCGAGCGTGCGCTCCTGCGTGCGCCGCACAACGTATTGCACAGTGATGCGCAGCGCGGAGTCGTTACTCTCGACCGACACGTCTTCAACCTGAATCAGGTCGCCGAGCCATTGCTGCAACGCGCCCTGCACAAGATACTGAGTCGCGGCTGCAAGCTCGTCAGAGTTTGGCGCAAAGACAAGCTGCATCAGGCCGCAGCCGAAGGTTGGACGATTGACGCGCTCGCCCGGCGAAGTAAAGAGCACCTGCTCGATAAGATCGCGTATGTGATCGTCCTGTTCGGCGTCTGCGGTGTGCCCGCGCCCGTCATAGTTGTAAGGAAAATCTACGTTCATCTTTTAACTCACATCTTTTCTGGTCCTACATTCCCGTCACGCGAGGTTGAACCACAACAGGTATCAAAGGCGTTCCCGTTGGAACGCAGACCGCCTGACTATCTATTAAGAGCAGAGGTTGCCCGTTGGAAGTGATGCGCGTCGCGGCGGTCACAAACTGCGCCGTCACACAAGGGCCATTCGCAGCAGGCGGCGGCGGAAGCGCGCAGCCCGCGATAACCCACGGAGCAGCAATCGTCACCGTCGGCTGCCCGTTGACCGTCACACGCGGATTCGGCACAGTCGGCTGCGCCTGTCCCGCGTGCGCGCAAAGAACAGTCGCCCCAACGTGAAGTAAAAATCCCGGCATCTTTTTTTCTCCTAAGAAAAACTGTCAGTGGTCCGTTGTCCGTTGTCCGTTGTATGTGATTGGCGAATTGAATTCTAAAGGTAAAGCATTCAACACGAGTAAGACTCAAAACAACTGACAACGGACTACGGACAACGGACAAACCATCAAATAATCACCATTGCGCCTGCGTTGATCGTGACAGATGGACCAACCATGATGATGCTCGCGCCTTTGCCGTTCTGAATGTAGATGCCCGTGTCGTTGACGATGATTGACGCGCCCGTAGTGCTCTTGAGCATTATTCCTCCGGTCGGGCCGGGCATATCGCTGATGAGCATTCCGTTCTGCGCGAGCGTTTGAAAAGTAAAACTCGGAAGCCCGGGAGGCGCGAGATGTGACAGCAGGGGGACTTCCGGCGCAAGGCCCCAGTAGCAACCTGTCCAGATCGGACGATCAGGGTCGCCCTGCTCAAACTCCATCCAGACTTTGGCCCCTATCATGGGCACGGTGTAAAGCCCTGTCTGAATTCCAGCGGCGGGCAAGCAGGGCAAAGCCCAACTGGTCGGCACGAGGCCGGAAACGTCCGGCACCATCGCTTGAATGCGTCCAAGCAATTCCGGGTCAACGTTGTTGACGACCGTCCCGCGATACTTCCCGTAGAATTTTTTCGGTTCACTGCTGCTCATGCTGGCACCTTTGGCAATGTTGAGATCAAACCGTTACGCCCTAGCTCGAAATCCTGCTTGTACTCGCCGCGCTTGATGTTGTGCGTCACGCTCTTGACGTAGTAGAGACCATCGAAGGCCATGCCCGCGCCGCGCACGCCGACGAGCGAGCGCGCCTTCAAAGTTCGCCCGTAGCGCAACACGTCGAGCGACCCCGAAGCCGTCACTGCATCCATCGTCTGCGAAGCCCTCGCAATTCCTTTGAGCACCGCCTGAATCGGAGAGAGACTTGCAGTGTTCAGAAACTCTATGTTGGTCGGAATCGGCGGCAGCAATCCGAGCGGCGGACTGAGCGGGTTAATCGCCGGAATGGGAATCGGAATCGGAACCGGAAGCTCCTTCGGGTAGATCATAAGAATCGGCAGCGTCGAGCCTTCGGCGTTGAAAGAGAAGTTGAGCGACTCGACGTTTGTGTGCGCGTCCATGTTGATATTCAAGGCGGGCTGCGGCACGCCAACTTTTATTTCTGGTCCCCAATAAGCGATGTTCATGCCGGGCACAGGACCAGGATTGATGTAGAAGACATAGCCTGCGTCTTCCGCAAGTTGATAGACGTATTCGAGGTCTGTACCTATGTGACGCGGAATCCTGTCAATCGGAATCGGCACGTCAATGAGCAGGCTCGGAATGACGAGCGGGATGAGACCGAACATCGCGTACTTGGCGACGATTAAAGCGACGCGCGCTTCGGGCGGCATACATGGGTAAGGAATGCCGTCGAAATCAATCTTGCCCATCACGGCGGTCATGTCCACGCCCTTCACCGTGACAGTCGAGTGGCCTGCGCTGCCGGGCGTGATGTCCTGCTGTGTGATGATGCCGTCAATCACAACGTCGGGGATGCTGTTGATGGTGACGATGAGCATGACGCGCATGAGCGGGAGAACTGCGCCGCCCGAGAGCAGCAGAATAGTTTGCAGCGGCGAGTTGTTGCTGATGGTAAACTGCAATTCGAACGCGCTCGGATTGCGATTGCCGGAATTGATCGTGATCTTGACGCTGGTTAAAGCGTCGAGGACAACCTGCGGCACGGGCACGGGTACGACCGGCCCGATCATCAATGTCATGTAGATGCCTTTAAGCATTTGGCGTTCCGGGTATGCCTTCCGGCAAGGTGATGCGCAGCTTGCGCCCTGTCTCTTCCGTTAATTCGTCAGGATCAATAGCAACGTTTGCGTCGCAGATGCGCCAGAACTGTTCAGGGTCGCCGAGGAATTGCGCGGTGATGTTATCGAGCCTTTCTCCGTCAGTGACCGTATGCTCAAAGAGCAGCGCAAAGCGTTCGGGCGCGGGGATGAAGCGGCGTTGCAGGTAGATAATCTCGCGCCCGTCCGCAAGCTCAAGCTTGTTCGTCTTCGTGAAATAGTAGCGACTGTTAAGCGGAAACATTTTTGGTCCTCACTCCTTAGTCAATTCTTGTGATTCCGAGATCGCTCAGTTGACCGGCCTTGTTGAGAGCGGCGAGTCGCTCCTTCTGTTGCAGGTAAGCCATAAAGATGCTGTTGCCTTTGTGATCGAAGGGGAGATCGTTGACGCTCAGGATACGCATCCCCAGAGAGACTTTCGCGCGCACGGGATTGAGATTCGTGTCGAAAGCTTCTTCGGTGATGCTGAAGTCTGTCAGGCGCACGGGCAGCACACGACTCTTGGACCAGACGAAGAGCGTGAGCGGCGTTTCCATCGGCGTAATCTCAAGCGTTCCGGCCTTTGACAGACTGTTGTTGGATTGAATCTGCGCGCTTGTCGGATAGACTATGATTTCGAGCGCGGCAAGCTGCGGCTGAATGCCATAGTCCACAGCGTTCTGATTCTGTTTCGGAAACTCAAGCTGATCTGTCGCATCAATCTCGGCATCAAGCTTGATGGTCTCGACGGGCGGCCCCGTCAGGCGCAGAGCTTCCGAGCGGTCGCCACTATCGGGAACAGATTTAATCTGAAGCGAGCGCGTCAACGTGTCCGGGTTGTATTGCAGCGTGATGACGCGCTGCACCTGCGCCGTCTCAGGATCAATCAAGACTAAGCCGCCCTTGATAATTCGCGGCGAGCCGGGAAATGTCGTCATCAAAACACCTCTCTATGCGTCATTGCCGTTTTAATCTCACAAGCAGAGCGTCGGCACTCCCTGCGTGGAGAGCGCGGGCATACTCGGAAGCTTGTTGAAGTACATCCAGATAATCTGGTTGTCGCCCAGGATGCCTGACTCCGGGCGGTTGCTATGAAGAGTGATGTGGTAATAACCGTCTTCAAGCTCGAACTGCTGTTCAGGCGGACACTCTGCGGTCCAGTCCATCAAGTCAAAGAGGTCTCTGATGCAGACGGTGTGGTCCTGAACATGAATGCCCAGCCGCAATTTGCAATCGGCATCTTGAAGAGTTTGTTCATCAGGGTAGCCGTGCCTGATGTGTATGATGAAGTCGCCGGGCGAACCCGTTCCAAATCCGACGAGCGTTCCCTGCTGAATGTGCTCCTGAACCTCTTGCTCGTTCATGTAGTGCGTGGTCAGATAATCTTCACCTTCGCTGATGTGGGCCACAGCGTAAGGAGAATAGAGAATGATTCCCGGCCCGGAAGCTTGCACCCTGATTGTCTTTTCGTCTTCCATCGTTTTAATCTGGACCTCTAAACCTTCTCTTTCATGGACCAAAAATTCTTTTGCGCTCCGTAGAAACTTAGCGGCAGCAGAGCCTTTCGGTTTCTTTCACTCATCAAGGCGTTGTTGGCGTCGGGGTCGGTGTCGGCGTTGGCGTGCCTGTGGTCGGCGTCGCTGCTGCCTTCTGCGCGTCGCCCCATTTGACTAACGCCTCGAAAGCTTCAAGCACAGTCACGTCCTTGGCAATCACCTTGCTGCCGTCGGGCGTTCTCAGGTCGCCTTTAATGCCGTCACAAATCGGGTCGGCGTAGGCTGCCTTATATTTACCGATCAGGTCTGCCTCCGCGACACCGGGATTGCCGCCGCGCCCTTTGATGCCCGCTCCCTTCGTGGCCTGATGCATACGTATGTGAGCTTGTCCGGCGTTTTCCGGCCCGCCTTCCGGATAGAAGCGAGGCGTTTGAGGCTGATCGTAAGCGGACATGCCGGGACGACTCGGCACGTTCTGCCGCTCGACCATGTGCGCGCCCATGCCCTCGTCCGTGAGCCGCCAGCTCTTAGGCGGCTGCGGGCCTGTATAATCCGCATCGCCGGGAATCGGAGTTCGCTTCGGCGCGGCGGGCGTGGCTTCAGGCGTGGCTGGCTTCACTTCCGGCGTGGCGGATGACTTGGGAACTTCTCCGGCTTTGGGTGGCTCGACAACCGGAGTCTCTCCGGGTTTGACTTCAGGCGTCGCGGCTTCGGGTGTACTCCCTTTGCCTGTCTCCGTCACCTCACATGGGCTGGCGCAGCCAAGCTCGCATTTGGCTTTGCCGCTCTGCGCCGCGCGCAGGAGTTTGCCGAGCGCTGCCGTCGCCGCGATGAGCGCGATGTCAGCCACAAGGTCGCGCAGCGGGACAGCAGCTTTCTCAACATGCTCTTGAGAGATGGTGTCTGCTTTAATCTTGCCTTCGTCGTCCACCTCTACGCGGCTCAAGTGCCACGCCACATCCTTCAGACGCGAGAGCGCACTCTCGGCAAGATCAATCTGCATCAGATAGCCAGCCGCCGTGAGCAGAGTTTGGAGCGCAAGGCCGACAGCAGCTACCGTCGGATTCGGAACTTTCATCAGGAACTTTGCGAGCAGGTGGCCCGCGATGAACCCGACGAAGTAAGGCAGCATCTCTTCAAACTTCTGCCAGATGACAGCGGACAAGCCCTGGCGCACTTTCGCATTGACGATCTCGACGTTGTTGAAATAGACCTCTGCGCCCTGCACGGACATTCGCATCGGATCGCTGAAAGTCTGGCGCAGCGAGTTGAGAAGAATGAAGAGTCCTTCGTCAATCTCTTTAACTTTGGCAATGTTGATGCCCCACTCTTCCGGCTGCTTCGCTCCGATGTAGCCTTTATCGCGGAAGCCGACGCCACTGATGCCGGGCAGAGGGAGGCCGTCCGCGTCGTAGTAGAGTTCACCGTCGCCTCTGTAAACGATGCCGAGAATGTTCTTCTCCGCCTCGAAGACTGTCGAGTAGCCGATCTTCAAGTTGTTATGCGTCGCCGTCGGATTGCCGCGCACGACCTGCTCGAAGATGACCTCTTCGAGTTTGAAGAAAGGTGCTTTCTCAGAGCCTTTGGCTGATTTAAATTCGCTGTAGCCCTGCGTGTAGAGCGAGGTCAGCAGTTGCAGGTAATGATCGTCGTCAACGATCCCATCAAGCTCTTCCTGATTGAGGCCGTCCGCCGCCGCCGTCTTGTCTTTCTCTGCAACGGTGAGGCCCGCGAAATGCTCAAGCAGCGAGAGATAGTTCTTGGCGAGGTCTGCATCTGTGAGCGCGCCCCAATCTTTCTTGAGCGGCGAGGCAGCCTCCGTGTCGTGCGCCTTACTCTCTTCAGTCGCGCTGTTAATAGTTCCGATGCCGCCGCTCTTTGCGGCCTTTTCCTGCTGCGGGTCCGGTGGTGGTCCTGTCGGTGTTTTCTTCTGGTCTGCGGGCGGCTCTCCCGTGCCGCCTTCCTGCGCGCCCTCCTGAGGTGGCGGCGCAGTTTTAGTTTCACCCGCAGGCGGTTCGCCCTCTGCCGCTTCTCCGCCGCCGCCCGCAGCCTTTTCTTCTTCCGCCTTCTTAGCTTCCTCTTCCTTCTTCTTCTTTGCTGCTGCGGCCTCGCGCTCCGGTTCGCCGGACAATGTTCTAAACTTACTATAGACCGCAAGCTCCATCGGGATGTTGTACTGGCATCCGGTGACGGCGACCGTGCTGAAGTCAACGAACCCGAGGCCCGCCGCGTATTCGAGCATCTTCGAGCGGGCCGTCGCAGGAAGCGAGCCGAAGCGCCACGCCAGCCATTTCTCGAAAGCGCGTTGACGAAAGGCGCTCGTGCTATCGCCCGCTTTCCACGTTCCCCAGATGCGATACTTATAGGTCACGCCGTAGAACGTCATATTCATGTTCTCGCCCTGTCCTTCTGCGTGGCCTGAAAAGCACGGCGGCTTGTCATCACCATCGGCGCGAGCGATGTGCGGGACTTGTTGCACAACGTGCGTTAGCTCGTGCGCGAGCAACTCTTTTCCCTTCGCGCTCGAAGGGTCATACTGTCCCGCGCCGAAGACGATGCTGTTGCCTGTGGTGAAGGCGCGTGCGTTGATTGAACGGGCAACGTCTGCGGCGCGCGTGTCCGTGTGAACGCGCACATGCGAAAAGTCGTAGCCAAAGCGCGGCTCGAAAAATGAGCGCGCACGCGCGTTAAGAGGCTCGCCGCCTCTCTGCATGGCATGAATGCTCTCTGCCGCCGAAGGCTGAAGCGCAGGCATCTCTCCCGCCACTTTTTTCGCCTGAATGACCTTATCTTCGTCTTCCTTCTCCGAGCAGGCAGCGCAGGCTCGCTGCACCGTTGACGCGCCAACGCCCTGATGCGCGACTCCTGAAAACTGCGGCGCTCCCGTATCGGGCATACGCATAATCTCTGAAGCAACCCTGTCGGCTTCCTGCTCATAGCGGTCACCCGGTTGACCTATACGGAGCTTCGGCTGAGTCGCAGGAGGCGCGCTGTTCTGCACGCGCACGCGCGAGAAGTCGTGACTGAAGCGCGAATCCGTAAAGAGGCTGTTGAATTGCCCTGATGAACTATCAAGCAACTCTGGTCCATCTTGAGAGCCGCGCTCTTGTGCATTCATCTCATCTTGTCTGTTTGGCTGATGAAGAATTTGCTTCTTGTCTCGACACTGCCCGCACGCTCCGCCGACGCTGTGAGATTTGCCGCACGCGCACTTGTTTTGCAGCAACCCATGCGAAGCCTGCGCGCCGGATTCTACCGGCGTGATCGAAGGCTTTGCTTCTGTTCGGACGGAAGAACTCATCAGCGTGCCAACTCCCTTTCACCCTTTTGAAAATTGACCGGCGAGTGAAGCAGCTTGCGCCCGCTCGTCTTCCCCAATCGTCTTCGCAAAGCGACGACAATCATCAGGAGCGATAGCAGGACCAACGCTCCGGCGTGCCAGCGTTGAAAGACAATCAAGCCTGCGAGTTCCGCGCAGAGCGTGGCGCAAACTAAGAGGAGCGAAGTCCACTGCGCTTCTGAAAATCCACAGAGGTATGGACGCTCAACATCGCCGCGCGCAAATTCAAAAACGAAACGTCCCAACGCATACGCGACCACATACATGGAGAGCGCCGTGCCCTCCGGCGCGCTTCCCCGCAACAGCAGCGCAACGCCAACACAGACCACGCACAAGACCCACGCGGCTTCGACCACTTGAACAGGAAAGAGACGCACGCCAACGTAGTCGTGCCTGAAGCCTGCGGCGGCGTGCTCCGCGCCGTAAGCGATACCGAGAAGCGAAGGCTTTCCGTGACAACATCCAACCATCAGGCAGCCCATGCGCCCGCAAGCCATCAGGAGTCCCACGCCGAGTATGCTCACATCCATGTAGGGCAACACGGGTTGATGTAAGAGTTTGAGCAGCAGCACGCTCGACAACAGAAAAACAATCTGGTGATGATAATAAGTGAAACGCTCAACGCCTGTGATGACCTTGATGCTCATTGCGAAGAGATAGAAGGTTGAAACTGCCGTCAGCACTAAAGCAGCTTCAACCCACAGGGACAGGCCCAGATAAATCGCCAGACCGAGGGAGAGCGCAGAGGCGAGGGCCAAGCCCCCAAGCCCGCAAATCCTGAAAGCGGACAGGGACTTTCGGCTCAGCACGATTGACGCATGGGCCAGTGAGTCTAAATAAGCATTGAGCGATTTGCTCATCATCACACTCAATCCATCAAACCTCACATCGGAGGCGAAAAAGTTTTCCTCTCTACACTCCCTGCTCTCCAAGATAGATGGAGAGACCATTCAATCCGGCAGAGACCAGCAGCAGAGAGTTTCCGGCCCAGCCCGATGCAGCATAGGAGAAGGGCGGCTCGCCCACTCGCTGAAATTCTCCCGCAGTCCTCTTTATCCAATCATAAGCGGCCACGTACTGCTCAAATGTGCGCGCAGGCTCGTAGCGGTCAGCCTCGCCTTCCTCTGAAATCAACATCCAATCGTCCGCGACGCCAACCGTCTGATAGCTGACGGCGAGGCGCGCATCTGCGCCTTGAAACATTCGCGCGGCGTGCATCTTCTTTCCGCCTGTTGCTGACGCGAGCGTGGTAGAAGATTCAACCGGACGAAGCTCAGAATTGAATCGCTGCAAGCGCAGCTCGTGCTCAGGTTTCGTAATCCAGAGCAGCACGCACTCATCGCCCTCTAAGGCGAGGTCTGCGGAAACAGGCTGCGTGGCATCCCTGACGATTGCGCTCTGCGTGATGCGCCCGTCAAAGATGCGCAGCAGCTCAAGCCTCGTCGCGCTCTCGCCGTGAACGCAGGCGATAGTCAATCCGTCTGTCGCTGCAACCGCACGCAGGTCAAAGATCGCGTCTTCAAATTCAAACCGCACAACTTCCTCAAAAGCTCTGTTCTTAATCTCTGCCACGCAGAGCGCAGAGCGTTTGCTGCCTGTGGCCCAGAGAAGAAAGATGCGCTCGTCGCTACATGCAATCCTGGGCGAGACCATCTGCGGGTCCTCTACGGGTATCAGGCTCTGCCATAGAATCTCTGCGCCTGCGTTCAACTCGAAGACGAAGGGCTGGCCCTCTACAGACTTTTTGCCAACCAGGACCAGACTGTCCGCGCAGACTGCCAAGCCTTCCGGATAGATAAGCGGCAAGCCTTTCGCTTCGCCAGCGAGACGACCCCTTTCGTCAAGCGCGACGTGCTGCGCGTGTTGCCGCGACTGATCCAGCGTCAGGAGATGCAGATGATTTCCGCATGACGCGCCGATGAAAGGCGTAGAGGCCGGAACAGGAAATTCAATATTCTGGTCCAGAAGCCTGAGTCCTGCGACACGCATCTCGTCTGATTCAGCCAACCGTTCTTGCTCCATGACGTTCATACCGAAATCGAAACCTCTTTAACCTTCCGGAGCGCCGCCGCTCTTGTGTTGTCTGAGGTTATCGAGCATCTTCAGGTAGCGCGGCCTTGCCTCCTTGCTGATGTCGGGCGAAGCCTCAAGCATCCGCATAATCAGGAGATCGAGTTGCGAACGATGAGTCCGCGCCTTTTTGCCCTCCTTGAAGAAATCAGGGCCGATACTGATGTTGCGCGTTGGCCCCTTGCCCCAGCTCGTATCATCGCTTTTGACTTTTTTAAACTCGACCGGCTTAAAGACCAGCCTGCTCAGGCGATACAGCCTGTCGTGAATCGCAGCGACCTTGAGCTGATCTTTCTCATTCGGCAGTGCCGGAGGCTTGGTCATCTCGAACAGAGTAGCGATGCGATCCATCGTCCCTTCGTAATATTGATTGGTCCAGCTTCCCGCTTTTCTGCTGTCATTGATGGTCCTATAAAGTGAAGAAACCTCTTGCTGTGACCAGAGCAGCCAGCCCGCCAGCCATGCCATCGCGCGATCCGCGTCTTCACGTTCCCCTTTGGAGAAGAATTCGCTATCGAGGAAGTCTTCCGTGTCTTCCGATGGCGGGCCGATTTTCGGCGTATCGCCGTTCGCTTCACGAACGAAGAGAACGTAGCTGTCGTTGTTTTTAAGAGCCGTCTGAGTGTCCAGAAAAAGTATTAATCGCTGCCACTCGTATGAATAATCGAGCGCGCCTTTGCCCGGCGGCGCGGTGCCCCCCGGAGGCAGAGCAATCGCGACGCCGTGCAGACCTTCGTGAATCAGTGTCAGCGCACGCTCTTTCTCGTCAGTCTGTTGCATGAAAGCGCCCGCGCCGCTCGTGTCGCACAAAGTCATCAAAGCTTTTTCGTCTACGCCAGAGTTATGAGCGCCCGCGTCGGGACTTGCGCAAACCGGATCGCATTCGTTGGCGCAGACGTGGCCGGCGACGCGGTCGTCATCAGTCGTGCCGCGCGTGCCAATGGGCGTCATCTGAGTCTTGATGTGATCCTTGACCTTTGTGAGATTGGCCTGCGCGACAGTGGCAGCCGTCGTGCGCGCATCATCTGTCTTGGTGTGAAAATGTTTATCAAGTAAGCTTTTGCCCGGGTCAGCGAGCGGAGAATTGAGCACATTGATGGCAGGCGTCAGAAGAGAATCAACTTTAGTCTGCGCGCTCGTAAACTTGCTCTCATCCGAACAAGGCTGCTCGCCACCGCCGGAACAATCTTTCTCGCCTGAAGAAGTATCGCTCGCGGGAACGACCTTGACTTTGCGCCAGTTGCGATAGTTCCACTGCCCGCGACTTGAGGTAGTATCTTCTCCCCCCAGTTTTTGATCGCCCGTGTGCGGGTCGGGCTTGCCGCGCAGAGCCTTGTCAACCACGACATAACGCGTGTGCGCCAGCTTCTTGCCCTGCTCAGGCGGGATGTTCTCGTCTTCGCTGACGAAGCTGTAGAGACTAAGCGCGCGGCCCGGCGGGCTTTTCAGAGCAGCAATCTTTTCTTTCTGTAAATCATCAAGCTCCGCTTTGTTACGCTCAAAGTTGATGGAAGCAATAGTCCGATCTTCCGAGACGCCATGGATTTCGTAATCATTCACCTTCTTACTGCTACAGCGTTGTAGCTGCAAGCCGGATTTCAAACGCGGCATCGCCTGCTTTGAGAATTTCAAGAGGCCGTGTTTGAAGCCGCCCCAGCTAGAAGCCACCGCGCCGACAGCCGCTACGTCTGCGTCCTCTTCGAGCGCAGCCGTTGTCCCCTCTTCAGGCTTTGTCATCGGCGCGGTGGAGCGTTGTCCAGCATTGCCCTGCTGGACCACATGCGCCAGCTCGTGCGCAATCAGCGCGTCGCCAAAGAGAGTGCCCGGCCTGTACTCTCCTTCTCCAAATCCGACATCGCTGCCCATCGTGAAGGCGCGCGCATTCAGACTGGCCGACAACTCTGCCGCGCGTGAATCCCTGTAGACACGCACGCGCGAGAAGTCGTGGCTGAAAGCTCGCTCCATGCGCGACTTCACGCCTGCGTCCAGCGACTCGCCTTCGTGCAACTGAGATTTAATCGCGGCTGGCTCCGCTCTCTCGGTTCTTGCTCCGCCCGCGCGAGCTTTGAAAAGCATACTGCCCAAACCCGACAATGCTTTTCCGGCTTTGCCGATTAAACCGCCGACGGCCTTTTCCGCCATTGAAGCGAGACCCTTTACGCCGCCTATCCACATGCTGCCGGACATCTCTGCGGCCAGCTCTTCAGGCACATCCGCCACTTCGCCCGTCTCCGCCCACACGCCTACGGCTCGCGCAACTCTCGCGCTCACGGCTTCGATGTAGCCGCGCGCCTCTTTCGCTTTGGCTGCTTCCGGCGCATAGCGACGCAGGCTGCGCTCAAGTCTTAGGCTCGCCTGCGTTTGGTAGTGCTCAAAGGCGCGTGAGATGTAGGGGCAACTCTCTGTGTCGCGGCCAATGCGCGCGAGTTCGCGGTCTGCTGCGGCGCATGTCGCTGCGCGCAACGCTGCCAGAAACTCGCTCTTACGCATCTGCCCCGGAGAGAGTTGTTCCTCGTCGTCTTCAACAATCAGGGAAAGCGTCGGAGGCGAAGTCGCTTCAGCAGCCTCTTCATCCGACTCTTTGGAAGAAGCTGGACCACTCGCGGGCGCGCGTTGAATCAAAAGCGTAGAGGAGGATTGCGGCGGCGTGCCGGGAGGCGGAAGAGGAGGCGCGCTTCCCCGTAGGCCGCCTTTCATCACTCTATCCGCGATGAGGTCAGCTTCTCTTTCAAGCTCGTCACCCTCTTCGCCGACTTCCAATTTCGATTGCTGTGCGCGCTGTTTGCCGCCCTGCTGAATTGTGTGAGCAAGCTCGTGCGCGATGAGATGACGACCTGTTTGCGTCTGAGGTTGATAGTGGCCTGACCCGAAGACAACATGCTGGCCCACCGTATAAGCCAGCGCGTTCACAGACCGCGCACTCTCAGCCGCGCGCGCATCCGTGTGAACGCGAACGCTGTTGAAGTCGTGTCCAAAACGCGACTCCATAAAGGCGCGCGTCGCTTCGTCAAGACCCGCGCCCTCTTCCTCCAACACGCCTTCAACTGTCTGAGTCGAGCAAGATGTCTTTGATGAGCCGTTCGCGCTGCGGCGTTGAACGCTCAGCCGCTTGTCATCGCAATCGCTGCACTCTCCCGCAAATCCTGCCGACGCGCCGCACGCACACTTCCGTTGCAACAGCAACTCAGGCTGCTTCGTTATCTCTGTCGGAACAACTATCTTCTGCGGCTGTGCTACCGCCGCAGCATGTTCGCTCACTTCTCAACGCCTCTCTTCAAATCAAGATGATTTTTCGTCTCAACACCTGATGCGCCGGTTGCGGCTGCATCAAGGTTTGGGAGTGGGTCTGGGCGTGTACGTGATGATGCCCTCAAAGAATGCTGTCGCGTGTTCCTGTATCACCTTCTCTTTCTCTGTTTCGAAATCTGCGTCGCCCGGACTATTCGACTTCAAGAACTTCTCCCAACGCTTACCCATCACCCTTTGCCAGAAGCGAACGCGACGATAACCGCCTTCGACCATGCGGAAGATTCCTGTCGCCTTGTCGTAATAGAGCGGGAAAGGGTCTGTCAGATAGCCATCTACCGATGCGTCGCTTAAAGGAAGATCATTCACCTCTTTGTCGCGCTTTTCCATATCATCATGAGTCAGTCCCTCTTGCGAGACGTACTGATCTATGAGCTTCGAGGTGGCGAACTGCTCAAGGTATGTGCGACGCAGTTTTGAAGGAAAGAAATCGCGCTCAATGGCAGAGGTCTCCGTCGAATCGCCTTTCGGCGTGTAGCCTTTGAGCTTGCTGGCCGACGCCCCCTTCTGAGCTTCTGCGAGAATCTCGTGTTCAGTCGTGCGCGTGCTCTTCTCCTCTGCGACTGAGGCGCGAATGCTTGCAGCGACATCCGCAGGGGCCGGGCCTGAGCCTGTCACGCGGTGCATGGCGTGCGTTGATTCGTGCGCGATGTCTTCAAACCAGCCGCCCTTCTCTGTGGCAGGGCCGTGAAATATCTCCGGGCTGGTGATATTGATAATGTCGTATTTGAAATCATTGTCCTGACTTCCGGCAGGCTGAAAAGAGGAGCCTACAGTGTCATGCCAGATGGCAAGTACGCGCTTTCCCTTGAATGGCCCCTTGGTCAGCAAACCGTCCTGATTCGGCTCCCAATCATTAAACCAGTGGGTAATAATCTTTGATCCATCGAGCGCGATGTAATGTTGGTCGAGGGTTTGAGCTATGTTCATGAATTTCGCGGAACTCTTGAGCAGCTTAACGACGTCATCCGGCACATTATGCTTCTTGGTGAAATCCTCAAGCTCCACGCCGAACTCGCCTGAAGTAACTTTTAGCGGCTGCAAGGCTGGCGCACCTGTCCCGGAGGCGACATGAGTCGCGCGTCCCTGTGTGACACTATCGGCGGCGCGATCAGCTTCGTGCTCATGACGCGGCGATTCGGCTAAGCCGCTGCCATGAGTTCCTCCCTCTTGCTGGACCACATGAGCCAGCTCGTGTCCGAGCATCCATCTTCCGGCTTTCGTTTGCGGGGCGTAGCCTTCACCGAACGCGATGTCACTGCCGACCGTGTAGGCGTGCGCTCCGAGGGCGCGCGCCGACGAGACGGCTTTCGCGTCCGTATGCACGCGCACCTTGCCGAAGTCGTGGCCGAAACTCGATTCCATAGAAGCTCGTGTCGCAGCATCCAAAGGCTTACCGGAAGAGTTAAGCGCCTGTTGCGCGACAGCCTGCGGCGCGCGTTCATCATGTACACTGTCGCTGGCGATTCTCTGCACCAGCATTTTCTTGTTCTGGCAACCCTTGCACTCACCGGATAATTGAGACGCTCCGCCGCCGCACGCGCACTTGCGTTGCAGGAGATTGCTCCTGACAGGCGTGAAGGAAGACGGAATCAAAGCTGGCTTCGATAAAGTTTGCGCGTGCGTGTTCATTTCGTCAGTCCTCCATGAACAGCCTGTGCGACCTGCGCGCCGATGTGGTCAGCCTTTGAGCGAGGCGCAACATGAAAAGCTCCCGCATCAAGGTGTGCGCTCTCGGAGTTTTGCGTCAATGAAGATGGAATGCCTTGCTCTGTGAATTGCTCTGCGAGAAGACGCGATAGCTCTCTCTCTATCGCATCTGCAACGGCGTAGCGATCACCGCGCTCGAAGCCGTGCAGGACAAGCTCTTCGATGTGGAGTTCGATGCGCGGCCCTCTCATGCCCAGCCTCCAATCTCAGATTCTGTCAGCGGCTTCTCAAGCTTGGCGTACTCGCTGCGCGCGGCACGCAGTAGATGCGTCATCGTGACAGGCTCGCACGCATCGGCAGCGAGAAAGGCTGCGTGCAGGGCGACGTTGCGAATGTTGCCCCCGGCGATGCTCAGGCGCGCGAGCTTGCTCAGGTCCAGATTTGCGAGCGGAGTGTTTTCCGGGAAGATGCGTCGCCAGATTTCCGCGCGCTGCGCTGTGTCGGGAAAAGGAAACTGCACGATGAAGCGCAGGCGGCGCAGGAACGCCGTATCAACCGCGCTCTTCAAATTCGTCGTCAACACCGCGAGGCCCCTGTAGGCTTCCATGCGCTGCAAGAGGTAGCTGACTTCTATGTTGGCATAGCGGTCGTGGCTGTCTTTGACTTCGCTGCGTTTTCCGAAGAGCGCGTCGGCTTCGTCAAAGAGCAGGACCGCGCCGCCCTCTTCCGCCGCATCGAAGACACGCCGCAAATTCTTTTCCGTCTCGCCGATGTACTTGCTCACCACCTGACTCAGATCAATTCTGTAGAGATCAAGATGCAGGTCGCCCGCTAAGACTTCTGCGGCCATCGTCTTGCCCGTGCCGCTCGCGCCCGCAAAGAGCGCGCTGATGCCAAGCCCGCGTTCGCCCTTGGAAGCGAAGCCCCACGTCTCATACACCTTCGCGCGCTGGCGAACGTGCGCGGCAATGTCTCTGAGCGCGCGTAGCTGTTGTTCAGGCAGGACCAGATCATCCCAACTCGCGGCAGGATTAATGCGCTGGGCCAGATCATCTAGACGTGGACGAGCAAGCGTTCTGCACGCATCCCACAGCGCAGAGCCGAGCAGAGCTTCATCGCCTCCGCCGCGCTTGAGACCTTCGCGCGCCTGCACGCTCGCCGCGTGAATTCCTTCAGTGCCCAGACTGAACTGCGAGACGAGCCGCTCCAGTTCTCCGTTCAGTTGACTTGCAGATGACCCGAGCGCGCCCATCCAGAGCGATTGCTGTTCAGCAGGGCTTGGCTTATACACATCAACTCGAAACGCTGCGCGCTCTCGCGCCTTCAAAGTCTCGCGCGCAGACACGAAGAGCATTCCGCGCAAAGATTCTATGAAAGAGATGGCGGCGTGCGTCATCTCCTGTTCGCCCTGGTCCAGTAAAAGTGCGCTGCCGAGCAGGACCGCTTCTCTCTCCCAC
>JBAWGU010000912.1:0-1611 GCA_049593215.1 Pyrinomonadaceae bacterium | reverse complement strand
GTCGTCACGTGAGTCAATCCACACTATCACCCGCCCGCTACCGCAGGCGGTTCTGACTGGTTGCTCTGCATCCATTCCGCTATGATGAGCACGAACGCTCATTCAATAAAATCTTAGAGGACAAGAGAGAAGTTGCCGACAAGCCAAAGCGTAGAACAAGAGGTCAAGTCTTTGCGCGAAGAGATTCGCCATCACGAGGAGCTTTACTACGTTCAAGACAACCCGGAGATTTCAGATGTTGAGTACGACGCTCTCCTCGTGCGTCTGCAAAAACTTGAAGAAGCTCACCCGGAGCTTGTCACGCCGGACAGCCCGACGCAGCGCGTGGGCGGTCGTCCCGCCGAAGGTTTCCCGGAATACACGCATCGCCGCCCGATGCTATCGCTTGATAACAGCTACAACATAGACGACCTGCGCGCCTTCGACGAACGCTGCCGCAAGCTTGCAGACGGACGCCCGTTTGAATACGTCGCAGAGCTAAAGATTGACGGACTCTCTATCTCGCTTCATTACGAACAGGGCTTGCTCGTGCGCGGCGTGACGCGCGGCGACGGGCGCACGGGCGAAGACGTGACGCAGAACGCGCGCACCATCAGAAGCGTTCCTCTCAAGCTCAAGGAGGCCTCGCTCGACATTGGTCCTGAAATAGAGATTCGCGGCGAGGCATATCTCTCGCGCAGCGTGTTTGAAAAAATTAACGCGGAGCGTGAAGAAGAGGGCGCAGCACGCTTTGCCAACCCGCGCAACGCTGCCGCCGGAACGATTCGCCAACTTGACCCGAAGATTGTCTCCGCCCGCCGTCTCGACCTGTTCGCTTACGATTGTATCGCTGGCGAGCGCAAGCCTTTCGCCACACACTGGCAGGCGCTTGAATGGGCAGAGCGCGCAGGTTTTCATGTCAACCCTAACCGCGAACTCTGCAAGACGATTGATGAAGTAATAGAGTTCTGCAATCGTATGGAGTTTAAGAGAGATGAGCTTGGCTACGAGATAGACGGCGTTGTCGTTAAAGTAAATTCGACGGCTTTGCAGGACCAGTTTGGCGCAACGACGAAAGCGCCGCGCTGGGCCATCGCGTACAAGTACCCGGCGCGACAGGCGACGACGCAGGTGCTTGAGATTGTCGTGCAGGTCGGGCGCACAGGCGCGCTCACGCCCGTTGCTAATCTTCAACCTGTGCTTCTCGCGGGCACGACGGTCGCACGGGCGACGCTGCATAACGAAGATGAGATTAAGCGTCTCGACGTGAGAGTCGGCGATTGGGTCTTGATTGAGAAGAGCGGCGAGATTATTCCGAAAGTTCTCAAAGTCATAGAGTCGCGGCGCACCGGAGCAGAGAAGCGTTTCCGTATGCCGAAGACTTGCCCTGTCTGCGGCGGCGTGGTCTCAAGACCTGAAGGCGAAGTGGTCGCGCGCTGCGTCGCTGCCGATTGCACCGCGCAACTCAAAGCGCGTTTGCTTCACTTCGCCTCGCGCCGCGCGATGCGAATAGAAGGTTTGGGCGAAGCCTTAGTCGAACAGTTGACCGCGAGCAAGATGGTGCGCGACGTGGCGGACCTCTATTCATTAAAGCTCGAAGACGTGGCCGCGTTAGAGCGCAAGGCCGAGAAG
>JBAWGU010000911.1:0-9817 GCA_049593215.1 Pyrinomonadaceae bacterium | reverse complement strand
GTTAAGCGCATCCGCCTTAAGCGCTTACTTAAGAAGCATGAAGCTGCGCGGAGCTTCCGTGTCGGCGCTCTCTGTCGCCCTCCAAAGAAAATATGCGGAGCCATTTAGCCCCTTCGTCCTGGCCCTGATCGCAGTCCCCTTAGCCCTCTCCTTCGGTCGCCGCAGCACCGTCGCAGCGCTCTGCATGGCGATTACGATAGGCACAGCCTTCTGGGCCACAGTCGGCGGATTTCAGCAGCTAGGCGGCTATGGCCTGCTTCCGCCCGCCGTTGCCGCCTGGTCACCCGTAGCCATCTTCGGAGCTATAGGCGCATACCTGCTTTCCCGCTCAAGAACCTAGCGCACAGATCGCAAAGCTTGGGCCTGATCAAAACAGGCTCTGTGAGGCTTTGAGGCTTTTAGGTCCCTGTCTCCCAGCTAGACATGTATTCGAGTTGTTCCGGCGTTAGGGTATCAATAGAGAGACCCAGAGCGCGCAGCTTAAGACCGGCGATCTCCGTGTCAACCTCCTGCGGCAGCGTATGCACGCCAGGCGTTAGATTGCCTTTATGCTTTATTAAATATTCCACGGACAAAGCCTGATTGGCAAAACTCATATCCATCACGCTCGCAGGGTGCCCCTCTGCTGCGGCCAAGTTAATCAGTCGCCCTTCTCCCAGCACGATAACTCTGCTGCCACTGCCTCTGACCCTGTATTCCTGCACAAAGGGGCGCAGAGTAACTACAGGATCGGACAAGTCGCGCAGAGCAACCAAGTTTAGCTCCAAGTCGAAGTGGCCGCTATTGCAAACAATCGCGCCATCCTTCATGGCCGCGAAATGCTGCTGGTCAATCACGTGCCGATTTCCGGTGACGGTAATGAAGATGTCGCCGATGCTTGCAGCTTCTACAATGCGCATCACGCGGAAGCCGTCCATCACAGCCTCCACAGCCTTAATCGGATCAATCTCTGTGACGACGACATTTGCGCCCATGCCTCGCGCACGCATTGCCACTCCCTTGCCGCACCAGCCGTAGCCCACTACAACCACTGTACGGCCTGCCAGCAGTATGTTCGTGGCGCGTATAATCCCGTCCAGGGTTGACTGGCCTGTGCCGTAGCGATTGTCGAAGAAGTGTTTTGTCTGTGCGTCGTTGACTGCGATGGAGGGGAAAGTGAGCACTCCCTGCGTTTCCATCGCGCGCAGCCTGACGATGCCTGTAGTCGTCTCTTCCGTTGTGCCTACGATCTCCTTAATCTGCTCTTTGCGCTCTTTAAGTAGAGTTGCGACCACATCCGATCCGTCATCTATGATAATTTCGGGATGAAAGTCCAGGGCTGTGCGAACGTGTCTATTATAAGTCTCCGTCGTTTCGCCCTTGATAGCGTAAACGGGAATTGACCAGTCAGAGACCAGGGAAGCGGCTACGTCGTCTTGTGTGGAGAGGGGATTGGAGGCAATAATAATTGCGTCTGCGCCGCCAGCCTGCAAGGCGCGAGCTAGATTGGCCGTCTCCGTAGTAACGTGAGCGCAGGCTACCAGCCGCACACCCTTGAGAGGTTTTTCGACGGAGAATCTCTCCCGTATCAGTCGCAGGACAGGCATCTCACGCTCTGCCCACTCAATTCTGCGTTTGCCCGCTTCGGCCAGTCCGACATCTTTTATATCGTATTCAAGTTCCCGCGTTGCACTCATTTAGATTGTCCTTTTTGAGAAATTGGTTTACCTATGGTGTGTCTTTGGAAGAAGAGTTAGAGGCCGCATTCCATAAACTTCTAAATCCCTGCGGCCTCGCGCAGCGCCTCAGACCTGTCCGTCATCTCCCACGTAAAACCTTCTCCGCTACGTCCGAAGTGGCCGTATGCAGCCGTTTGTTTGTAAATGGGACGGCGCAGGCGCAGGTCTTCTATAATGCCTGCAGGAGTCAGACGAAAGTGCTCGCGCACCAGCCCTGCAAGTTTAGCTTCACCTATGCGGCCTGTCCCGCCTGTGTCCACAAGTACAGAGACAGGGTCTGCGACACCAATCGCGTAAGCAAGCTGAACCAGGCAACGATCTGCAAGCCCTGCCGCAACGATGTTTTTCGCGGCGTAGCGGGCCATATATGCTGCTGAGCGGTCAACTTTCGTAGGGTCTTTCCCGGAAAAGGCTCCGCCGCCATGAGGCGCATATCCGCCATATGTATCTACAATGATCTTGCGGCCTGTCAGTCCTGCGTCCCCCTGCGGCCCGCCCGTCACGAAGCGGCCAGTGGGATTAATATGGAATTTTGTCTCTTGATCCAGAAGCTCAGATGAGATTGTGTTTCGTATTACCTTTGCCTCTATTTCTGTGCGTAGCTGGTCGTTTGAGACATCAGGATCATGTTGCGAAGAGATCACTACGGCTTCAACCCTGTAGGGCCTGCCGTCGCGATACTCTATAGTCACTTGAGATTTTCCATCCGGGCGAAGGTAGGGAAGCTCTCCGGATTTTCTAGCTTCGGAGAGGCGGAATGAGAGCCTATGTGCGAGCTGTATTGGGAGGGGCATCAGTTCAGGAGTTTCGTTGCAAGCGAAACCAAACATTAAGCCCTGGTCGCCAGCGCCTCCCGTATCCACGCCCATGGCAATATCGTGTGACTGTCTGTCCAGGGCTGAAAGCACACTACAGGTGTCGCAATCAAAGCCATATTTGGCCCTGGTATAACCAATCGCTCGAATGGTTTCACGTGCCACTCTGGTATAATCAATATGCGCTTCTGCTGTGATTTCACCTGCAATGACTACCAGGCCCGTCGTCACAAGTGTTTCGCACGCGACGCGGCCATTCTCATCTTCTGTGAGAATGGCATCCAGGACCGCATCTGAGATTTGATCTGCGATTTTGTCCGGATGTCCCTCTGTGACGGACTCCGACGTGAAAAGATAACTTCCTTCTGTGCTCAATCTTGCTGCTCCTTCTTATTGTCTGGCACTTGCCGCAAAAGACCGCGTACTTTAACAGTGGCAAAGGCGAGTGTCAAGGTTGAAAGGTTTATCCTGCCCGTTTCCGGGACCATCTTGGTACATAATATATATTATCAGACGCAAGACATATTCTAACTAATGCCTTCTCTCTTTCCAAGTCCGGAACGCTCTGGTATCTCTCAGCTTGACTAAGCCTGACAGTTTCTCCTACATTGTGCCTTCCACAAAAAGGAAGGGGTATCCAATTTTAAATGAAGATCGAGAATCTTTCGCAGATTAAACTTCCAAAGAAAACACCGGCCTTTGTTGAAGATGTCATCGAGAGCGTGCCCAAAGAACACCTGCGCGGCATTGACAAGGTTCGACTGGTTGATTACATATCCGATCCAAGGCTCAAGTCTCTGTCATTAAAATCCGAGATGCCAGGTCTATACCATCCCAGACAAGGCGCACAACAGGCATGGCTGGAAGTAGCCGTAGGCGCTGTTCTTCCCCAATCAAAACCCTTTCTGAAACGTCTCATGCCGCGCCTCTCCTATAAAGGAAACCTTGCAGCGATCATCTTCTCTCTGGTGGGCCAGCACTACTACCTGACACTTAAGCATTCCGTGAAGAAGAGCCAATTGGAGCAATCCGTACGCGCTTATACAGAGAAAAGACTTCGCGCCTGGCACGAGCGGCAGCATAGCTTCAGGGCACGCCTTTTCAAGCCTATACAGCCTACGCTGGAGCGCTGGAGCCGTACATTACAGAAGCGCGCGAAAACAGAGAAAAAGAGGGGCGTCTGAGACCAAACAGACAGAGAAAGAAATTTAAGCAGGGCTTCCCTCCCATTATGATCATAAAATTGTAGAATAGAAACTCACCCACTTCGTTATCGGACGCGAGGCTACGTTTAGGCGGTTGAATCATGGTCATTCTCTTCGAGGCTCTCCAAAGCTCTTCTTAAAGCCTGGATTAAATCTGCGGCTTCAACATTTGACCGGCGGAACCTGACTTCCAGACGATAGGTCTTGTCTGGCGAAACATAGTTGTAAGTATAAGGCCTGGGTGAGATGGCTACGGTTTTTTTTGCGCCCACTGCTGCACGCCTTGCTTCGCGCGCTTCATCACGAGTAAATCCTCTACTGACAATCTCTTCAGCCATCTTTTGCATAGACGCTTCATCCGGCTGACGCACTATCTGTAGGAGCAGGGATTTTGATCCGATGTCGGCACGCCGACACTGTTCACGTATTACTTCAGGTATTGAGGTGATTGAAAGAGCCTCCGTGACAGTGCTTCTGCTCTTCCCCACCTTGCGTGCCACTTCCTCATGCGTATAACCAAAGCGCTCACAGAGGGCCAGCAGCCCGTCAGCCTCTTCCCACGGCGTTAAATCTTTTCTCTGCATATTCTCTATCAGGGCAATCTCCGCTACTGCGCGATCATCCACATCCATTTCGATGCAGGGCACCTCACGTAATCCTGCCTCCCTGGCAGCGCGCCAGCGCCGCTCCCCGGCAATAATCATCCAGCGACCGCTCAACATAGAAGGCTTGACCAGTAGAGGCTCTAAAACCCCCTTCTCTTTAATGGAGTTTGTCAGATCAGTCAGGTCGCCAATCTCAACGCGTGGCTGCTCAGGGTTTGGATCAAGTTTTTCGAGCGCTATCAGGCGACCGATTGGAGTCGGACGATGCTGAGCAAGCTCGTCAACATAATGCGCGTCATGGCGCATACGCAATCCTGTCGGCAGACCTCTCTTAGACACGAGCTATCACCTCATCACAAAGTTTGGCGTATTCAAGCGCACCTGAAGAGTGGGGAGCAAAGGTAAAAATTGACTCTTTGTAGGCTGGCGACTCTTCCAGACGCACGCTCTTGGTTATCACTGTCTCGAAAATTTTTGCCCCGAAGACCTTTCGAATCTGTTCGTGGACCTCTCTCGCCAGAGTTGTTCTCTTATCATGTAAGGTGACCAGAACGCCCAAGACCTGTAGATTCGGGTTGGGGCGCGCTTTAACCTTCTCTATAGTCTCAAGCAGGTCGTCCGTTCCTTCTAAGGCAAAATATGAGGACTGTATTGGAATCAGCACGTGCGTCGCCGCAACCAGCGCATTGACAGTGATTAAGCCCAGGGTGGGGGGAGTATCTATGATGATAATCTCATAGCGGGAGCGTAGAGACTCCAGGCGATCCTTCAAACGGAAGGGCGCATCGAAATCCCCCACTAATTTCGACTCTAATTTTGCTAAATTGATTTTCGCGGGAACAATATCCAGACCGGCAACAGGAGTCTGATAGATAGCTAATTCAACATCATCCTGCCCATCCATCAACCATTCATAGGCTGAGAGATTAACCTGCGCAGGGTCTAAAAAAGAGATGGAGCTATTCCCCTGCGGGTCCAGGTCAAGCAGCAACACGCTCTGTTTACGCCTCGCAAAAGCAGCCGCGAGATTGATGGCTGTGGTTGTCTTGCCCACGCCACCTTTCTGATTTGCTATCGCAATTACCATGACAGGTTGCAGCAATTTATCTTCTCAATTCGCCTGGCTCCCTGAAAAGAGATTTCAGGGAGAACTTTTCCGCTACATCGGCAGATCACCCGCCTCACCAATTACATCCGGCCACTCCTCTTCTTCAAGAGAAGCGTTCTCATCCGCTATTCCCTCTCCCTCAGCCACAGTGTTACGTGAGGCCCGTATGACATCCATGTCAACGAAGATAGGGCAGTCTGCGCGCAGCGCCAGCGCTATGGCATCAGAAGGTCTGGAATCAAGCATCAGCGGAGTCCCATCGCCTGCACGCATCTCTATCACTGCGAAGAAGGTGTTGTCACGAAGTTCCGTCACGACGACTCTTTCCACTTGCGCCCCCATCTCTACGATCAGGTTTCGCAAAAGGTCGTGTGTCATGGGTCTGGGCGGGGCGATTTTCTCGATTTCAAGGGCAATGGCGTTAGCCTCGTAAGCCCCAACCCAGATCGGCAGCATTGTCTCGCTATCAACATCCTTGAGGATGATAATTGGCGTGCCGCTATTGGGGTCCATCATCAAAGCTCTAATCTTTACTTCAATTTCCATTTCGTCACCTAAACAAACACCTTAATCCTGAAGTTATGCCATTCGTCCGTAAAGACTGTTTGTTTTCGCTTCCTCTACACGCACTTTCACGATCTGGCCCTTCAACTGCACAGGACATGGGAAGTTGATAACCTTGTTGCAGGTTGTGTGCCCTCTCATATCTTCAGACGATTTCGCGCTTTCGCCCTCGACCAGCACGCTCACTTCCCTGCCCACATAACTTTGATAAATTCTCTGCTGGATTTGACGTTGCAATCCTTCCAGGGCCAGAAAGCGAGATGTCTTCTCATCCGCACAAACATTATCTGAAAGCTTCGCGGCGGGCGTCCCGGCCCTCTCGGAATACTTGAAGATATAGAGGCCATCATACTGACATTGCTCGACTAACCTCATAGTCTCTTCAAAATCTTCGGAAGTCTCGCCAGGGTATCCAACGATGATGTCGCTCGTCAGAGCCAATCTTCTACGCGCGTTTTTAACGGTCTCAACACGACGTAAATAATCTTTGGAAGTATAGCCCCTGCGCATTGCCTTCAAAATACGGTCGCTGCCGGATTGAACAGGCAGATGAACCCAGTCGCAAAGATTCTCGTGTTCATCCAGAGCCTTAACAATGTCCGTATGAAAATCCCTCGGGAAAGAGGTTGTAAATTTGATGCGCTCCATTTTTGTAGCTGCCACTGCGCGAAGCAGGCGGGAAAATGGCGTGGCGCCCGTATACTCTTCCAGAAAGGGGTCTGACAAGGGCCTGTAGCTATTGACGTTCTGGCCTATCAATTGAACTTCCCTGTAGCCCTGCTCTTGAAGTTTCCTGACTTCAGAGACAATCTCCTGCGCCGGACGACTCTTTTCACGACCGCGCGAGAAAGGCACAATGCAGTAGGAGCAGAATTTATTGCAGCCTTCGATGATCGGGACAAAGGCGACATGAGGCGAATGGCGCTCAAACGTGGACACATTCCAGGATTCGCCCGGAGCGCGCTCGCCTAAATCCAAAGCCCTCTCTTCACCATCCAGCACACGCTCAATCAGCGTGGGGAGACGGTCTGTCGCGCGCGTCCCAACGACAAGTGAGACATCTCTTGCCTGATCGAATATGGCAGCGCCTTCCAGTTGCGCGACGCACCCCATGACGCCTATCACAGGGTCTGCGTTCTTGCGCGAACGCCTGATCTCACCAATCCTGTTGAAAACTTTCTGCGCAGCCTTTTCACGAACCGAACAGGTGTTAAAGAGGACCACATCCGCATCCTGCGCAGACTCCTGCAAAATATATCCAGCCGCACGCAGTTGCGTCGCAGCCCTTTCAGTGTCCGCGACATTCATCTGGCAACCAAAAGTTTCTATATAAACGCTGGCCTTCATAAATCTTCTCGCTCGTCGGCGCAGGAGTGTATCAGAATTTTTCTTCGCAAGCCAAAATTCTTAATTTCTACACTTCATTTCATCTCAGAGCCTTTGCGCTTTCTCTGCCCTGCCGTGGGAGTTTTTGCAAAAGACGCTTCCGTCAGCATCCAGCGAGCGGCTTCCAGAGTTTTTTGAGACTCCTCCGTGCCGCCTATCATTCTTGACAGCTCTTTGACTCGCTCTTCCGCGTCAAGCAGCTTCACATGCGTCGTGGTGCGCCCTTCCTCAAACGATTTCGCAACCACGAAATGCTGGTCGGCAAAGCGTGCGATCTGCGGCTGATGCGTGACACACAAGACCTGCCTGCTGGCAGAAAGCGCTTTCAAACGAAGCCCTACGGCTTCCGATACGCGCCCCCCTATGCCCGCATCAATCTCGTCAAAAATGACCGTCCCGCGCCTGCGCGCCTCTTCCTCCCGACAAACCGTGCGTAGCGTCAACATCAGTCTGGATAGCTCACCACCGGAAGCGGTCTGCGACAGTGAACGCATACTTTCGCCCGGATTCGCGGAAAAAAGGAACTCAACTCGATCCGCTCCCGCAGGCGAAAAGAAAGCATTGCTCTCAGAGTGGTCTTGCGCTTCTACAGATTCATCAGATTCCGTCTTTAAATCATTCTCTAAAGTTGCCGTCTTAATCGAAACCAGAAATTGAGCCTGGTCCATAGCCAGATGTTTGAGATCGTTGATGACTCTCTTCGCAAGTTTTGCCGCAGATTTCACCCTGCAAGCCGTCAGTTGAGCAGACTGAGCGGCATACTCCTTTCGCGCGGCGGATAGTTCCCTCCTCGCCTGCGAGATGCGCTCATTAAAATCTTCAACGGCGGAAAGTTTTCTTCTAAATTGAGCCTCAATCTCGATGATGCCCTGCAAATCCGTACTGTATTTTCTTTTGAGCCGCTCTAATTCGGCCAGACGATTTTCAATCGCATCAAGCCTGCCGGGAGAAAATTCTACGCCGGAAGCATAGCTGCGAACCGCTTCCGCGACATCTATCAGAGAGGCTTCGCTCGCGCAAACCGTCTCTAAAGCCTGCCGCAATCGCGTATCAATCCTGCTTAACTCCTCCAACTGCCTGCGAACAGAAGCAAGCCGCGTTAAGACGCTCTCGTCCTTTTCATAAAGCTCCACGTAAACGCCTGCGCTGAGTTGCGTGAGCTTCTCTGTGTGTGTGAGCATCACCTTTTCCGCTGAAAGCTCTTCGTCTTCCCCGGATTTTGGGCGTAAGGATTCAATCTCTGCGAGCTGATGCTGCAAGAGATGGCCCGACCTTTCATGCTCATTTCTCTCAACTTCAAGCATCTGAACGCCCTCTACGGCAGTTTTCCAGATGATGTATGACTCTCTCACGCGCTCCCTTAGAGCCAGGCATCCGGCAAAGCTATCAAGCAAATCTCTATGAGATTGAGTCGAGAGCAAGGCACGCTGTTCGCCCTGCCCGTGAATCTCCACCAGTAGGGGTTGCAAAGCGCGCAGTAAGCCTGCCGTAGAGTTCTGGTCATCAATAAAAATACGACTCCTGCCGTTTGAGTACAACTCCCTGCGAATTAATATTTCCCCCTGCGCCTGCCCCTCTATACCATTTTCCGCCAGCAGGCTTCGCACTTCATGCTCTTCTTCCGATCCAAAGGAAAAAAGAGCTTCAATGTAAGCTAAACGCTCGCCCGTGCGTATAATCGAACTGCTCCCTCTGCTTCCCATCAAAAGGCTCAAGGCGTCAACAATGATGCTCTTCCCGGAGCCTGTCTCGCCCGTCAGCAGATTGAGACCTGAGCCAAAATTTATTTCCAGGTTTTGAATTACGGCAAAGTTGGATATGTTAAGGAACTTCAACATAAAGCATTACCACAAGAGAGAAATTACTTTTAAAGTAAAAGTTTAAGTGCCAGTTACGCCAGGAAAGAATTTATCCCTTGACCAATATTATCCACACGAGTACTATGCGATGCTCTACTGCCTGGATTTTGCTACCCCTTGAAAGGTAAATCAAGATGTCCTTCAATAAAATTATTCTCGTCGGAAATCTAGGGCGCGACCCGGAGCTTCGCTACACCCCGCAGGGAACGCCCGTTTGCAGCTTCACCGTTGCCACCAACGAAAAGCGTAAAGACCGCGCAGGCGAAATGCAAGACGTGACGACATGGTTTCGCGTGACCCTCTGGGGGCGGCAAGCTGAAACAGCTTCGCAGTATCTTACCAAAGGCAGACCAATTTACGTAGAAGGGCGGCTACGCATGGAAGAGTGGACGGACCGCGACGGCAAACAGCGCTACACTCTGGAAGTACATGCGACAGATATGCAATTTATCGGCGGCGCAAGAGGCGAAGAGACAACTTCAGCCGCAGGCGCAGGAGCCGCTAAAGGCCCGTCCACAGAGCGTCCAGCCGCTGAGCCGGAACTATCGGATGACGAT
>JBAWGU010000910.1:0-7586 GCA_049593215.1 Pyrinomonadaceae bacterium | reverse complement strand
ATCCTCTGCGCCTCTGCGGTGAGTCTCAACGTCTCTTACACTCATCTCCCAACTTGAACCACTACTCATAAGGGTCTGGACTGAATCTGTTTGTTCGGGCTATGATACGCGGAATCCTCAACGTCGTGAGTACAAGTGAAACTGACAAAGGTGATTTTTATGCAAGGCAGAAAGCCAGCTTCCAAATGGTCTCAATGTTCCAGAGCGTTGAGTGTTATGTTCGTGCTCCTACTTTGCGCCGGTGCGCTTCAAGCCCAGCAGACGTTCGGATACGTGCTGGACTTGAGGGGCGACTGGACTCTTAACGGAGGCGCGAAACTCTCAAAGGGTAGCTCGTTAAGCGTCGGCGGCGTTATCACCGCAGCCAACCCTTCAGATAGCAGCAGCTATATCGTAGTTGCAAATCGCAGCGGAAACATTTTCGAGAAGAGAAACTGTAGCAACGCCGGAGAATGCAATAAGGCCATTCAACTGCCACGCGCTATCGAAAATCAACAGTCGTTGACTACACGACTCATCGGCGCGGCGATGGCGCTGGTGTCGAACGAGCCGGGTAAGTACGCTTCTTTTGTCAGTCGCGGCGCTGAATTGCAAGAGGCTGTCATCAAGCTGAGCGATCAAAAACTTGACCTCAGCCCGGTCTTCAAGAACATGCAGGGCGATAAATACCTTGTTCGTTTTGAGAAGATCGGCAAGGATAAAAAAAGTGTCGCCCAGCCGCTCAAACCTGTTCCGTTCATCTGGGATTCAAAAAAGCCAGAGCCGCTGGTTGCCGGTGAAATCGGTCCGGGGCTTTACAGGGTCAGTATTCTTGACGTGAGCCTGCTCGAACCGGACGGCACAAATGAATCCACAGGCAATGAAGCATGGGTGCTCATCACGGCTCCAACCGACTATGCGAAAGCTGCCCCTTCGTTTGATGATGCGGTAAAAATGACCCGTCAGTGGGGACCCAACGTCAAGCCGAATGCCGTGCGCTCGTTTCTTCGAGCGTCGCTTGAGTTCATAACGACCCAGAGCACAAAGTAAGGACGAACACCCTATGCGCTGGAAGATCTGGCCTTCCAGTAAAGAGTCGCAAATAGACCTTGAGAAGCGCGGGATTTCGCTCTTAGAGCGAGTCTTCAAGTCTATCCCCGCCGTGCTCATCGGCATTGTCCTTACCTTTGCCTTGAGCCGCTCCGGATTCTTTCGCCAGCTTGAAACTTATGCGCTCGACACACAGGTGCGCTTGCAGGGCACTGCCGAGGATAGCGATGTCGCCATCGTGCGGATTAACGACGAGGACTATGCCAATCTCTTTCACGATAAAAGTCCGCTCGATCAGGCAGTCTTGCAGAAGGTCATTAGCGCAATCGCCGCAGGAAAGCCGAGAGTCATCGCAATTGATATTGACACGTCTGCGCCGGAGTTTCGAGAGCTTCATCCTGCACCCGACTGGCCCAAAATTGTCTGGGCGCGCAACGGGCATTTTTCAAATATAGACGGCAAGTACCATCTCACACAGGTGCTCGGCGAACAGCAGCCTAACGCGCTCAACGGGCTGGTGGTATTGCAACTGGACCCTGACGGAGCCATACGCCGTTACCCGCGCCTGTGTGAGACTGATCGCGGCAGGCTTGATTCCTTGCCCTGGGCTGTGGCGAAGGAATTTGATCCTGCGGAGGCAGCCAAACGAAACCCTAGCACGGTCGGTCTCTTTATCAACTTTGCGGGCGATAACGAAGGCTCGCACCGGCTTCATTTTACTGCCTCAAGAATTCTGGAACTCGCGGATGGACCGGGCTGGCAGAGCGAGAGTCCAATCAAAGACAAAGTCGTGTTGCTGGGCGGCGCATACGGCGCGACGGATGAGCACGATACTCCTCTGGGCTGGATGCTTGGGATGGAAGCGCTGGCTTATGCGATTGAAACAGAGCTGCATGGCGGCGGATTGTCTCCGCCAAGTCCCATCTTGATTACAGCCCTCGGCGGTATGGTCGGTGTTGCCTTGCTGCTCCTGTTCCAGCATTTCACGCCGCCCAAAGCATTTTTGATTAGCGTGTTTATGATTCCGGTCCTCGGCATGTTGAGTAGTCTGATGACCTTCAGGACGATGGCCTTCTGGGCATACTTTGTCCCAATTCCCCTCGCCGTTCTAGGCCAGGAGGTTTATGTAAAGGTGAAAGACTACCGGATGAAGTTAATCAAAGACCTTTATCAGGGAGTTGTCAAAAACTCTGCGGCGGCGGAAGCCACTGACGCCAAGCCGAAGGAAGAGTCTATGACGGTCGAAGAACAGATATGACGGTCGAAGAATAGATCAGCGCGCTTCCTGAAGCGAAGGCGGATACGACAAATTAAGCATGAGCGTGCCGCCGCAAATAGCACGCAGGTGTATATGACTGCCGATGATTAGCGAGAGCTTTGAGAAGAGAGACTGTAACTGGCAAATTCAATCCGTTATTGTTAGCTATTGATCCGAACTAATGATAGGCTTGGCGCTTTCCTGATTGGCCCATGCCAATAATTACTCTGCCGGGGTTTACCACTTGATACTTTGCGCTGCTCGTGTTGATGGAAAAGCATTTCATGCTTAAAGGAGACGGTGTTGATGGCTAACTGTTTTTTTAGCGCGCGGCGATGTCTTATCTTAATTGGCATCTGTCTCGCATGGTCGCTCTCATGTATGGCTCAGGCCCCTCAGCCTACGCCGACTGCTACGGAAAGGTTTTGCCTTCCACCGCCACCGCTCGGCGGGAGCCGTGGTCAGGGGAGTGGCGCAGGGGTGGGCAACGCCTCAACAGACAAGGAAGTGAAGGTGGTTTTTACGAATAAGGAAGTAACGAAGAAAGCGGAGATTCTGCTGGCCCCGGGACCGGGTTTCACCACAGACGAGTTGAAGGATATCAATGCAGAAGTAAAGTTGCGCGTCGTCCTCTGTCCCAGAGGGTTTGTGAGCAATATCAAAATTCTCTCTAAGCTTCCCGAAGCAGCTACGGAAAAAGCAATCGAGGCGGCGCGAAATATTCGATTCATTCCGGCGGAAAAGGATGGTCAGCGTGTCGCCCAGTACGCCACGATTGTCTATAGCAGTAGCACTTATTGACGAACGTAGTCAGGGCCGTGTAAACACACGTTGTCATCAAATAAATTCACGGATTGATCTTGAGGGTTATAACGTATGACCGAGACTATGAAAATTCATATTTACAAGAATTCACAAAAGTACGGCCCCTACTCTGTCGAAGAGGTCCAGAGATGGGTTTCCTCCGGCCAACTCCGTCCCACAGATTTAGCTCACTATCAAGGCATAGAGAATTGGGTGCCTGTCTCTTCGATTCCGGGAATCAACACCGGTCCTGACGCATTCCCGCCGCCTCCGCCATTTGCTGTTCCACAATCTCAGGCCGTGCTGCCCCCTCCGCCTGTGCTACCTTCATTTGTTGCTTGTGCAGTCTGCGGCGGTGGCGGAGCTAATCTTAGTCCTGACAAAATTGTCTGTTCGGAATGTAACTGGCTGCGACCGCTCGCCCCGGGCTTTCATCTTGATGTCTCGTCTTTTCAGTGGGCGCAGGATGGCAAGGCCATGTCCGCCTTGCGCTCCTTCGCGCCGCTCAACAGTGCCGCGCGCGCCGTCTCTGATAATGTTGGGCGGCAATGGGTCGAGACGACTTTGAACGGCATCCGTCTGAGCGAAAATCAACTCCCGGCAGTTTACGCTCAGGCTGTGCAGTCCGCGCGCCTCCTCGGAATGAATCACATGCCAGACGTTTATGTCTCCGGCGAAAGGATGTGGGACATTGCGACTTACGGAAGCGATAAGAGCGCATTCATTGTCATCGGCACAGCCTTACTCAACAACTTTCAGGGAACGGACATGTTGTTTCTGCTGGCGCGAGAGATAGGCCACTGCCGCGCCGGTCACGCCCTCTGGAAGACGCTCATCAAATTCATGCTGGGCGATCAGGGTCCAAGAAAGGGTATGATGGCTGGCGGCATCCTTAACATGTTAAGTCCGACAGCTCTCATCGAGGGCGCGTTGGAACTCCCGCTTCTGGGTTGGGCGCGTCAGGCGGAGATCACGGCTGACCGCGCGGGACTGCTGGCAGTTGGAGATGAAGATGTGGCACGTCGCGTCCTGCTCTCATGGTCGCTCAAATCCGTGCCACTCTACCGCCAGATAAATATCGCAGACTGGCTGGAGCAGCAGGCTGTTGATGAAGATCAGGCGACCAAGCTCTCTGAAATCTTCTCTTCCTCAACCCCATACATCACGCGTCGGCTCAAGCTGATGGCCCAGTTTGTCCAAAGCCCCGAGTTGAATCACTGGCGCGGGGTTATCACGAATGCAAGTCAATCAGCTAAAGCCGAAGCATCCGCGCCCGTCTCTTCCAATAAACCTTTAGCGGCAATTCAGGCGTCGGCAAGCAAAGCGCTTGATTTGTCAGGTCAACCCAAACAGAGTGTGCCGGATGATAGTCTGCGCATGGTTTGTGCGGCTTGCAAAACAGGGATGAGAATCCCGAAAGCCATGCTTGCAAATAAAGAAGCTATCAGCATCCGCTGTCCCAACGCGGCGTGCGCGAAGGTCGTTACCTTGAAGAAACAAACTAAACCTGCGCTGCCTGCCAGCAAGCCATCGGCGGCAGTAACATCCCCCTAGTCGAATAGAAAGGAACAGTCGTCATGGCAGAGAACACAGAGCAGAGCGAAACAATCGTTATCGTCGAGACTTCTACGGATCATCCCGGTGTCGAAGTGATAGAGATCATAGAGGCCGTACATGACCCCTCCGTTGGCCCTGATGATGCGAGCCACACGGTCGAGCTTCACGAGTTCATCATCGTAGAAGAGGGACATACGGAGATCATCACAGAGCATGTCGAGCACATTGACGGCGACCATCTGGATGCCGGTTCGTCCGTCGTCGTTGAAGATGCCACGCACCACGCAGACGACGCGGCTGCTGCAACTGAAGAGACCGCCGCCGCTCACGCCGCCGATGTTGCCGATGAGACAGCAGCACATGCGGACGCCGCGACCGACGCGCAACATCAGGTGGATGAAGCCGTCGCCTCTGGCGATTACGCTGCTGCGGCGGAGGCACGCGAGGTGGCGGAGAATGAAGCATGGAATGCAGGGCATGACGATATGCTTCATGGCTCAAGTTCCGCCGAATTTTCCCACTCCGCAGATGAGCAGCAACAGGCTGGCGTCTACGAGCAACAGGAAGCGCAGTATGCCGCAGCAGGGAATTACGAAGCTGCACAGGACGCAGCCAGCCATGCGGTTGAAGCGACAACTGCGGCAGACTATTATGCGGCTGGCGCAGACCATAGCGGGCAGGCGCGCGCGGAAGAGGGGCAAGAGGGCTGGGCCGTGCATGAACAGCATCAGGCTGAATCAGAGGTTCACACGGCTGAATACTACGCAGAGATGGGCGACGCCGACCATGCTGCAACGCATCAAGACCTCGCGGACGAGCATCTGGCCTCCGCCGATTATCACGGCGACCTCGGACAACACGACGGACCGATGGCGGATCACGATTCTACTTCAGACGTAGCCCACGATGCTTCACACGACGCCTCTACGTATGACGCCCACTCATACGATGCGCACGAAACCGATGTCTGATTAATGCTCAGGGCAGGCGGGTGAGTTGAGAGCCTCTCACCCGCTTACAAATATCAAATGGTAGTAATGAGCGCGGCGTTTCAATTATGAGCCATGCGTGATCGGACAGTCATATAAGAAATGCTATCCCGCGCTCCGGTTGAATGAATTGTTAGGCGCGGCATGTTGATAATCTCGGAGTGCTCATAATCGAGAGTTTACGGATTCCCAAAAATCCGCGGCTCGCCGATCTTATGCCTATTACGTTGCGGCGTTTCAATGTGTTTACGCTTGATGAAAGCCCAAATATCTTCTAAATCATATCGCACCATACAAACGCGGTGATCGGGATGTCCCGGAAGACCCGGTGTTGTATAACGCCATCCTACGTGCATCGGTCTGCCGTGCATCTCCTTATACAGGACAAATGGGTAATGATCGGTTAGCTTGTGAGTCTTGGGATTGAAGTTGCCATACAAATGAACGTTGTCGTTTGTAATTTCGACACTGACGGTGAGTAACGGGTGATTGTGATCATGAGGGTCTTTATCTTCAGGATGCGTTTCCGCATGACCGGAAGAGTGGAAAGGCAGAAAAGTGTGTTCACCAATATGTCCACCGGGATGTGGATGTACGATATGTTTATCTTCTATCAGGATGTGATGATGCTTAGTCCGAGCCGTAATCCACCCGGGACCATTGAAATGCCCAAACGCCCACCCCCAAGCGTAGCCATGCGGGGAGATGTATTTCAAGAAAAAGTGATCTTTAGGATACAAAGTGCCGATACAGTAGCCTCGTGGTCTGGGACGAATATAAACACGCTTTGAGTTCTCCCTGATGAGGTATGTGCGATTCAGAGGAAAGTCGGTCATACTATTTTCTCCTGTATGTAAGGTCGAATATTCTTCGGCCTAAAATTGTGAGTAAGCACCGAACGCATATTAGACGCCCATTCGGGCATCACAAAGTACGCCCGAATGGGCGTCTAATCTTGAGAGCCATTGAGCATCCCTAAGATTTTGCTCGATGCTAAAGAACTGGGCTGCTGACATGCTTTCAGATTAGATGTCCGTCAGGAATATGAGGCTAACGAGGAAAGGCGCTCATTAGCGGGATACGCAAGGATCAGACGAGGGCAGGATATTCCCGCCTCAGATGGATGTCAATGGTCATCTGTAGCATGAGGCTTGGTGTGGATTAGTCGTTAAATTGACATTTCGGGCAGAATCGCTGTTTGCTCGAAATGTCGCTCCACATCTTTAGCTTTCGGGCAAAGTAGATCAGACATCGAAGGGGTCACGGTCAATCAGGAAGGCTAACAACTCTTGTTTGCGCGGATGGCTGTCGAGCCATGTTCGGAACTCCTTGACCTGCGCATAATCGTCAGCGCCGAGCTTGCTCGCATACATCTGCTCTAACCATCGTTTGCGCTCTTCTCTGGATGCCGCCGCCTGCCAGGGCGCTGTGAAAATGGCGTGAACGTCGTCATGCAGGTTGCGGCTTTTCAGCGTCTCCCACTCGTTGCGGTCAAACCAGATTCCTTTGCACCCCGGGCACTGGTCCAGAGAGAAGCCTAGACCGTGCCCGACCCTGTACTGGAACATCAGACTCCGGCATTCAGGGCACGTCTTCATCTCTGGATTATCCGTAGCCGGGCGCTCTTCCGGCGACTCCGTGCGCTCAGGCAAGTTGGGGCCATGCTGTTCGAGCCATGTCCAGTAAGTGAAGCCCGGCACCCAGTTGCCGCCGCACTTGCTGCAATTCAGGGAGGAAAGATTCGCTTCAAGCTCCAACGGTGTTAAGTTTTCCGATTTACAGACAGGACAGTTCATCGCATTCACCTTTGTGCCGTATTTGACGCCGCTCTGGTTCCGCGTCCGTCTCACACTCTTATACTACTGCTCGGCTCTAAGGCAAAAGGCAAAAGGTAAAAGGCAAAAGTCAGGGGAAGCCAACTTTTTATTTGAATGTGGTTTCCCCACACT
>JBAWGU010000909.1:0-6743 GCA_049593215.1 Pyrinomonadaceae bacterium | reverse complement strand
GGACAGGATAGACAGGATACAGAAGAAACGATGAACGATGAATGAATGACGAAGAGTTTGCAATTCATCATTCATCGTTTCGCGTTCATCATTTCTTTTATCCTGTCTATCCTGTCCATCCCTGTTTGAATCTTCTTTATGTTGTGCGGGCAGGGACAAGCCCTGCCCCTACAATTTTATCCAATCGCGTCGAGGCATTCAGCCAGCGTGCGCTGGCGACAGGTAAACATCGGCGTGTCGCGTAGCGTAAACGAGCTTGCTTTCGTCTCTCGTAGCTCTTGAACCAAGTCAAGGAAGTCTGCCGGTTCATCCGTTTCAAATGCGACGACGAACTCCTGATCGTCTAGGCCAAATGAATAAGTTGTATGCAGCTTGACCGAGCGATATTTTGAGCCGATGCGGATGTGGTCATCCATCATCGCCTGACGCTCTTCGGGCGAGCGCATGTACCAGTCGCGCGTTTTGACGAAGGGATAGACAAAGAGATAGTTGGACTTTCCCGGAACGATGTGTAGGCGATCTTCTACGTGCTCAGGATTATCTTGATCAATGTACATCGAACGCTTCGTCATGGAGAGAAATGATTGCGTCACCGCGAGGTACTTCCCCATCTCCGTTTGATTGATGCGCGCGGTCATCTCCTGCATGGGGTCGAGCGCATAGCCTATGCGCCAGATCATAAAATCAACATTGCTGCGCAGGCCCACAATCGAGTAGGTGTGCATCAAAAGCTCTCTGCGAAATTCGTCAAACGCGCGAACGAACTCTTCTTTGGCGCGCGCTTTATCTTTCTCTTCGAGCATACGCCACTCAGGGCGCGCGTGATAGAAAGTGAAGTTGACGAACTGGCGCGGCATGGCTGATTTCGGCTCTTCCGACTCTCGAAAATTATCAGCCAGCCGCAGCGATCCGCGTATGCCCTGTGGTCTTTCCTCTGTACCCATAATGCCTTAGACCTCTCAAAAATTATTCCGCGTTAAGGGGAGTCGCATCGTTTCGCACGTGTAGGATACAATGCGCGTCGAAGATGAAAGCTATTTTGCGGCTAACATCGGATGGATTGCAACTCTGCAACTCCGTATTTATTTCAGGCCATGACTCTGCGGTCATGGCGAGCTTGAGAAGTTTTCGGTTGTCTATGAAGAATAAAGTTGCCGATCAAGGGCGCAGAGATTTTCTGTCGTTCTTTCCCTGGACCATTTTTGCAGCGATAGCAGCAACGATGCTGACTAACGCTTTTCGTTTCCTGCGCCCGAACGCCATTGCCGCCAGCTCTCAAAAGTGGACGGACGTTGCGCCCCTCGCGCAGCTTAAAGGCGACAAACCAGTGATGCACAGCATCATGACGGAGCAGAAAGCCGGATGGGCAGCCACGTTCGAAGAGCGGCTGGTCTATGTGCTGCCGCAGCATGGCAATCAAGTTATCTCAGCAGTCTGCCCGCACGAAGGCTGCGATGTCTCTTGGCGCGATGACACGAATCAATTCATCTGCCCCTGTCACGACAGCTTCTTTAATGCGACGGGCGAGCGCATCAGCGGCCCTGCGCGGCGCGGGCTTGATCCGCTTCCCTCGCGCGTTGAGAACGGAACGCTGCAAGTGCAATATCAATCTTTCGAGAACAACACACAGGAGCGTGTGGCGCGCGGGTGATGAAAAGGAGCGAAACTCAAGAAAGCGCGCACGCACAAAAGTTGCCGCTTGCTCGTTGGACCAGAATCAGCGAGTTAAGCAGCGCTCTGTTTGAAGAGCCTTCACAGGGGATTAGTGCATGGATGCGAACGACTGCAGGCGTGGTCGCAATGCTTCTTGCGCTTCAGATTTTGACGGGCGCGCTCTTAAGCTCCTACTACGTTCCTTATGCCACGGCAGCGCACACGACAGTCGCTTACATTGAAAAAGTCGCGCCCGCAGGAGCATGGATTCGCGCGCTGCATCATTACGGCTCGCAGTGGCTGACGCTCTTTCTCTTCCTGCACATCCTGCAAATGTTCTGGCGCGCAGGCTACCGCAGAAAACCTGTCGGGTGGATAGCGAGCGTGCTGCTGCTCGCGCTCATCTTTTTTGAAGGCGCGACGGGTTACTCTCTGCCCTGGGACACGAGGGCTTTCTTCAGCACGCGCGTGGCCGAAGGGATTGCTGGCGGCCTGCCACTCGTCGGCGCGGCTTCAAGACGCTGGCTGCTCGGCGGGAGAGAGATTTCGCCGCTCACGCTTCTGCGCTTCTTCGCGCTTCACGCTCTCATTGGACCAGCCGCGATCTTCATCATTGCAACGGCAAGGCTCTCCATCTTTCGTGAGCGAAGTGAAAACGGGATAGAAGAAGACCGCGCGTGGATGCGTGAACAACTCGCGCGACAGGCTGCGGCGGCTGGAGTTGTCTTTCTCGCGCTCGCGCTCTTTGCTGCACGCTATCATGCACCGCTTGGCCCCGCCGCAGACGAGGCCGCGCCGGGTTATCTTCCGCGTCCGGGCGCGCAATTTCTCTGGCTCTTTCAGACGTTGAAATACTTGCCCGGTCGCGCAGGCGCGCTCTTTGCCGTGCTCATTCCCGGCGCTATTTTTCTCGCCCTTCTGTCTTTGCCTTTTTTAGATACAAGGCGCGCGCATAAAACTACCTCAAGACTGAGCAGGCCCGTCGGGGCGACTGTCCTGAGCGCCTCTCTTGCGCTCGTCATCTCCATGACTGCGCTCGCTTACATTCAGGACCGGCGCGACCCGCGCACGCGCGCACAGTTGGTCCAGCAATCTACGGACGAAGCAGCCTTTCGCGCCGCGCCCTTTGAACCGTTACGCATCTCCACTCACCAGCAAGCTGAAGATGAGAACGAAGCTGGCGCACAGAAAAACGTGGACGCAGGAAACGGCAACGAAGCAAACACTTCATCAACGAATCAGAACGCTTCGCCTGCATCCGGCATCAGTGCCAGCACGCCGCCGGAGGCTTATCTCAAAAACTGTTCCAACTGTCACGGCACGCGCGGGCAGGGCTTCTCCATCTTCCCCAAACTCACGGGCGTCTCCACAAAGCCGCGCCGCACCATCGAAGACCTCATCGCCATTATGAACGACCCGGCCTCTTACGGCCTGCGCCCGCCCATGAAATCCTACGCAGACAAACTGACGGAAGAAGAGAAACGCCGGATCGCCGAATGGCTCACAACACTTAAAGGCAAGAATAAGAAATAGGGGAAGAGGGTAAGAGGGTAAATGAGTAAAAGGAAGTGGCTAGAGGTTAAAATTGAGAAATAAAATCGCTTAATTATCGAGCGTTCGCTTCCCTTTCCCCTCTTCCCCTTTTACCCTTTGCCCCTTCTGGTTTTAAATTTTGCCTTTCTTATCTTATACTCACGCAGCTTCAATCAATTGAACGCGCATAGAAAATCGCTGGAGTCGCATAAGTATGAAATCAATCAAGCTCGCCCTTTTCACCGCTCTCGTCACGCTCTTTGCCATCGCTTGCAGCAACACGCCGACAGACACGACATCAAACACAGGAGGAGGCGCGCAGCCTTCGCCCACTCTTAAAGCGAGTCCGACGCCCACGCCTGACGAGTTTGCGAAGACGCGCGAAGTTTATAAACAGAACTGCGCGATCTGCCATCAGCCCACAGGCGACGGCGGCCTCGTCGAAATCGAGAAAGTAAAACTGAAAGTGCCGAGCCTCAAAGCAGGCCACGCGCTCAAACACACCGACGAGCAATTTGCCAAACAGATCACCAACGGCGGCGAAGGGATGCCCCCCTTCAAAGAGAAGCTCAAGAAGGAAGAGATTGCAGACCTCGTCCGCTTCATACGCAAAGATATTCAAGCCGGAGCAGCCGCGAGCGCACCAACCAACCCGCCCGCGAGCACAGCTACACCAGCCGCACCAAAGAAGAGTTAGCGCACACACACTAACTTGCGCGCGTCGCGCTGCCTTATGTAAAGTACCGAGCAGGCACCCGTAGCTCAGTTGGATAGAGCGTCTGACTTCGAATCAGAAGGCCGAAAGTTCGAGTCTTTCCGGGTGTACCATTTCTTTCACTACGTTAAGGGTAGTCGCGCGACTACCCTTTCTCGTTTTGTGTTCCCGGAGTATGCCAATTTCCTCTGATGGTTAATCGGCTTTAATGAAAAGATGAGGCAGCCTTTCCTTGAGGGAGGTGAAAGAGCAGCAAGGATCGTGCAGAAGATGCAAATTCGGGCGTTGGGCGTCTTCTTTCATCGAAACCAATAATGAATTGCTTTATCATCAAATCTAGCGTACAAGAATTTTATATCGCAGCCGGAGAGTTTCGATGAAAGGTTGTCCCACATGCAATCGAACTTATGCTGATGAAACATTGACCTATTGTTTGGCTGATGGGTCTCTTTTATCTGCACCATATGATCCCGAAGCGACTCAGCGTATCCCACCTCCGCGAATCACCAATGCTAAAACAGAAGTCTTGCCTTCGCCGCGCTCCGAAGTAGTCAGACCCGATAGGAATCCCTTGCCGACTTATATCATCATTGCTCTACTGGCTTTAATTGTAGGGGGCGGTATTGTGGCACTGCTTAGGTCAGGAGGTAAAGATACCTCTACGACCAATCCGCCTGCTTCTAACTCTTCCAATGTTTCAACTATTTCTTCTACATCACCAATAATCACACCTAAACGCGAATCAGAAACAGAGGCTAAACCAACACCTACAGATAGCAGGTCTACTTCACCACCGACAAGGCAGCTTCCACAGCCATCTGCCGGGACTTGGTTTGTTATTCTCGGTTCATTCCCCAAGAACGATTATGAACAAGCTAATCAGCGGCTCCAATCTGTTCGAGGGGCAGGTTACGACGCAAGCATTATTGATACGAATAACTATCCTGGTCTCAGAGGCGGTTTATGGGTAGTGGTTATGGGGCCTTATTCCCAATCTTATGCAAAGAGTCTAGTAGTTCAAATGAAATCCGTGCGTTCAGATGCATATATCAAATCAGGGTGGTGACGGAGTTGTTTGATAACAAAGACGCCGCCCAACAACTCATTGAACCGGAGCGCGAGTTAGCATACCTCTTATCGAGAACTTGCCTGTATCGGCGGTTCGTCGCACCAGTTTAATTCAATCGTTATATTTCTTTGGCATACATTGTGCTAATGGCAATAATTGGAGAAAGCAGATGTGGGATGAAAGATACAGTATAGAAGATTATGCATATGGCACAATATCGAACAAGTTTTTGGAAGAAAATGTTAACCATATCCCAAAAGGTAAAGTTCTTAGCTTGGCCGAAGGGGAAGGACGAAATGCCGTTTTCCTTGCGAAACAGGGTTACTCTGTAACTGCTGTGGATGCCTCTATAGTTGGTTTGAGCAAAGCCAAGAAGTTGGCCGAAGAGAATGGGGTTGTTGTTGAGTTCATTCATGCTGATTTAGCAGACTATGACTTAGGCGAAAATAAATGGGATGGAATTGTATCTATATTTTGTCCACTACCCTCTTCATTAAGAAAGCAACTGTATAAAAAAGTGGAAGCAGGGCTAAGGCGAAACGGTGTTTTTCTGATTGAGGCTTATACTGTGGGTCAGTTGAAGCATGGTACTGGCGGCGGAAATTCAGCAGATGTGATGCAATCTGAGGAGTCTTTAAGACTTGAGTTGGCTGGCCTGAAGTTTAGGCATCTGATTGAACTTGAGCGTGATGTGATAGAAGGTATTTATCACACTGGTATTGGTGCAGTCGTTCAGGCAATCGCCTCGAAAGAAATATAACAACTCATTCTAATCTTGTAAGGAACAGTCACGACGCTTAGAGTTGTGGTTGTTCTCCTTTTCGAGCATTTCATTTCTCACCTTTAGCGAAAGCAATTCCGATGATTAACAATTTGAAGAACGTCAGAAAAATTTCCGCGCTTCTAATTCTTTTCGTAACTCTCCAGACGCTTCTCTACGCGCAGCAAGGGCCGCTGCAGGAGGCTGGGCCGTTTCGCCAGCCCGATCTCGTTGAGATAACTAAGCTCGATCCGACGATTCATCTGGATATTCGCTACGCGACGAAGAACAATTTTCTGGGTCGCCATGTTTATAAGCAGGCGCGCGCATTTTTACAGCGTCCGGCGGCTGAAGCTCTGGTGCGTGTGAGCAAGGCTCTCGCAAAACAGGGTTACGGGCTGGCGGTCTTTGACGGCTATCGCCCGTGGGCAGTGACTAAAATTTTCTGGGACGTGACGCCTGCGGATAAGAAAGAGTTTGTGGCTGACCCAAGCAAAGGCTCGCGTCATAATCGCGGCTGCGCCGTTGACCTGACGATGTACGATTTGAAGAACGGGCAAGAAGTTAAAATGCCCAGCGATTATGACGAGATGACGGAGCGCGCCGCTATCAACTACGCTTGCGCGACGCCGGAAGCAAAACGACTACGAGACATGCTGCGCGCGGCGATGGAGGCCGAAGGCTTCAACGTGTACGAGCCTGAGTGGTGGCACTACGATTACAAGGAATGGCGCGAGTACCCGATTCTCAATGTCAGCTTTCAGAAGCTTGGTCGGAAAGAGTAAGCTCGCTGACCTGCACCATAATCGCAGTTGCGCCTCTGTCGCTTCCCTTTGAATGCACTTCGCCTTGAGCGAAGTATGCTCCATGACCCGCAGGCAAAGAGACGCGCTCTCCTTCTTCAACAGCAGCCCAAGCCTCCCCATCAATGACCAGAAAGAGTTGACCGAATCCGGCCTTGTGCTCTCCTATCTTTGCGCCTGCTGTTAAATATTACGGTATCCAAACGCGTG
>JBAWGU010000908.1:0-3322 GCA_049593215.1 Pyrinomonadaceae bacterium | reverse complement strand
GGGTATAAGTTTAGACTGACTCACGTGATGACTAAACCACGACCCGCCCGCTACCGCAGGCGGTTCTGACACGAGCTACGCTCAATTGCAATTCGCTATAGTTGAATCTTCCAAGTAAGCATGGCGCAGTCAGGAAGGGCGGCTTGCCCCCGCCTATTTCCTTATTCTGCAATTCCGCGTTAGATGAAACTTTTGTAGTCGAACTCTTCCAAATACTGCCAGGCGTAAGCGCGCACCTCTGCGCGCTCCGTCTCGGAAAGCTCTTGCGCGGTGACAAGGTTCGCTTCCGGCGTCGCCTTGCGAATTGTGCCCCAGGGATAAACTTCATCAAGCGCCGCGCCGTTCCACGTGGGCCTGCTGAGAGACGACGCGCGCTCAAGCCCAAGTTTGTCGCATACTGCGCCAAGCGTCCCGGACGAGTCTGCCATCACATCTTCAGCGCGCACGATGTGCAGGCGTTCAGGAAATTGCTTTTTGAACAGCAGCGCAAAATATTGATTGAGCGTCCACCCCGTCATGTACTTCGCTAAGGCTAAAGGCACGGGCCGCTTCTTCGTGTCCGCATAAGCGGACCACGGATTACGCACCACGTGCAGCACATGCGCCTGCTCAAAGTCGCGCAGGATTTTGTCTGCATCAATTACCATCACAGGGCTGTAGCCGACGTAAACTTCCTGCTCGCCCGTGCGACGATAATCCTTCCACGCATCAAAGGTCGCGCGGAAAAATGCAGCCATGTTGTGAGCGCGCGAGCGTCCAGTCTCTTTGACATAGCCTTGATACAACTCGCCACGCTCGTCGTCCGAAAAATCGAAAGGCATGTGACGAAACTTGCTGACGTGCGGCGTGCGCGCACGCACCTTGCACTCTTCATCTATGATTGCCTTGTAATCCTGATCAGCGGTGGCGTCGAGCGCGAAGACGGGCCAGCGATATTTTACGGGAAACATCGAAGACAGATGATCTTTGACGAGCCGCGTGCCCGGCTGCGATTCAAACGGGTAAACGAACATCTGCGGATGCCCATCAAGAAAACGGTGCGTCGTGTTCCCGCCGTTCTCGTACATCGCGCCGAGCATTAAGAGTTTAAAATCATTCATAAGATTGCAGTCCTTATTTCAAAATTGTAGGGGCAGGGCTAGTCCCTGCCCGCATCGTCCTGCAAGGACGATCATCAAGATTCATTTACATTCAATCTTGATTTGATAATGAATCCACGTCATTGCGCTCACGCGCAATGCGGGCAGGGACAAGCCCTGCCCCTACAGATGATCCTACGCTTGAACTGTGAAGCTATAGAAAAGTTTCTTTTCACGTTCAAGCGCGCGTCTTGCTTTGGCGGCGAACGGAAAGCCGTTAGCAAATTCGCGCGGCAACCATTCGACGGAAAAAATCTGGTTGCCGTAAGGCCATGTCAGACTCCCCAGCACGCGCCCCGTTTGCACGTCAACGGCGTGGACTCCGCACAGGCTCTTATCAACATCGAGTCCGGGAGCGTACTGCTGAAAGCGCGGTATCACGCGCGATGTTCCGACAAAGGCCACGCCCCTGTGAAAGCAGAGGCCGCGCGTCCATCCTTGTAAGCGTACAACCGGAGTGAAGCTCTCATCTTCAACCAGAGCAAGCTCGCCGTAGCCGCTATTGTCTACCCAGAGACGGCCTTCGTGAAGCCGCGCAGAGTGTGGCCGCGTCAGGCCGCGCACCAGAGGCTCGCGCGTCTCGCCTGAGAAGATTACGCCGCGACCTTTGACCGGAAAATTTTTGTGCCCCGGGCGGCGCGCGCCAATGCTCTCAGTCGAAGCCGAGAAATAAGAACTCGCAATCGTCTTCCCTGCGGCGATAGAGTTAAGCTGCAAGTAGTTCTGTCCGAAGATTGGTCCTGCGTCAATCTCAATCGCGCGCGGCCACCAGACGCGCTCATATCTTCCGTCACCCTTCAAACGCACAACAGCATTTTCACCAACAGCGTTTCCATGCAGCACGTTTCCGACCATCGCCAGATCGTGCAGGTAGAGACTGCCCGGAAGAAACTGCGAGCGCACAGGAATCAGCACGCGCTCGAACGCTCTTTCTATCTTCACGTCGAGCCGCGTAGCATCTCCTGTCACGGGAGCAAGCTCATAAACCTGATTCGGATTACGCGTGCTGGCGAGGTGGACCACGCCGCGCTTGCGATCAAATGCGAGGCCCGAAGGATGCGGCAGGCGCATGTAAGAAATGTGCGGGCCGCTCTCCGCGTAGCTGAGGGCCATGACCATGTGCTCATACTCGCGTGTCACCAGCAGCGTGATGCCAGCCTCTGCGAGCGTCTCCCACCACGCGCCGCGCGTCTTATAGCGCAGCAACTGAGGGTCTGTCGCGGCAGCCTCCTGCCACTGGCTCGTGACCTGCGCCGCGTCACGCCACTCTGCATTGTGTCGCGCCCACAATGCATCTGTCTCTTTCCGTGAATCAGCCTTCATGCGCCCGCGCTTCGCTCCTCCTCTTTCTCATCACGCATCGCGCGCCACATCTTGAACGCGCCCCAGTACATTCTCATAGCAGAACTGTATTTCGTAGTTGACCGCCCGCCATGACGACGATGCGAGAAGACAGGAACTTCGAGCACAGGATATTTCTCACGACGACAGATGACGTTGAACTCCGCATCAATCAAATCATCATCACGCTTGAGCGCAAGAAGCTTATCAAAGGAGCGCGGGAAAACTTTTGGCGTGCCGTTGATGTCCCAGTAGGAGAGATCGAAGAGGGCGCGGCATTCAAGATTATAGAGCAGCGAGCCGAGACGCCTGCGCCAGTTGTCGCGTATCTTGCGATTGGTCTTGATGACGACACCGTTGTGCGCGATGGCGTAGAGCAGGACCAGCGTGAGGTCTTGCGGGTTTGTGCGCGCAAGGTTTGTGTAGCAGATGATGTCGCCGCGCGCTTCTTCTAATCCGAGCCTGACCGCGAGACCCCAGCCGCCTTGCTCGCTATCTCTCACGCGCACGTTTTCGTTGCGCGCGGCAATCGCGCGACAGACTTCTGGAGAGTTGTCGCGGCAGCCGTTGGTGACGAGGATAAACTCAAGGCGCGCGGGAACGCGTTCGAGCGACTGCTCAAACTGCTCAACCATTTCACCGACGTACTCGGCTTCGTTGTAAACGGGAAGAATGATGGAGATGAGTGGTTGTTCCGCCGCAGCCTTCACGCGCCTAAGCCTCGCACATTTGTAGCGCACGCATCGCAGACTCTATGAGAGCCTCGCGCGACAGCCCGTGTGCGTGATGAAGAAACTGCTGACTGCCGACCGCCCCGTGCGGCGTCGCCCTCACGCCGCAAC
>JBAWGU010000907.1:0-2249 GCA_049593215.1 Pyrinomonadaceae bacterium | reverse complement strand
GGATGCGCTCGCGCATACGCTCTGACGCGGGCGAAATAAGCGACTCTCCTGCGCTGAGAGGATTTCTCTGTAACCAACCTTCACGTACTCCGATATTGAAGATTCGGCGTAATACTCCTAGCTCTCGGTTCATTGTGGCAATGTTTGGCGGACGATGATAGTGAGTATGCTCTGTCAGGCGCATAGCGTAATACGAGCGAATGTCTCTATATTTTATTTCACGCAGCCGCCTCTTACCGAAATAGTTCTTAAACCGACCTAAACAATGGCGTGCGCGTTGCACGTCTCTCAGGCCAGCTATTTTCTTTCCGTCAACGTACTCCGCAGGTTTGCAAAAGTGGAGAGCGTAGAAGTCTGCTAAATCACTAAAAATCATCTTGGAAGAGTCGGCTACCTTACTTCCCTCATCTTCTACTTCTTGCAAAATGCTTTTCAGGATTTTCTTAGCATCCTGTTTGTCTTTCGCACGTCTCTTAATGTTGCGGCGTTTGCCCGTTTCGTCTGTTATAGTCGTGCGTGCATACCATGCCCCTTGTTTGTTTTGAAAGATGTAACCGCTTCTGTCCTTTGCCATCTTTGTGTCTCCGTTTTTAGTGGACACATTGAAGGACACTTTGAAGCTTTTAATGTGTTCTTTCTGAAAGTGTGAGTGCTGTTTTAATTGGGCTTTTGAATGCCTTTTGCACTTTCACGGCGGCGACACGGGTTCGACTCCCGTACGGGACGCCACTCTCAATTCTTCGTAATCTTTCCAAAATAATAAGGGATTGCCGTAGGCCCATTTCTTGTGATAGCGTGCGCGCCACTTCAAGGCGGACGCTTTCTTTTAACTGCTCGCTCTCGAAAAAGATTTCGGGGCGAGTTCTCCCTTTAACCCCTGCTCCGAAGGAGTGTCTAATGAAACGTACCTTTATTATCGCCACGCTGGCTCTTGCGGCTCTGTCTTTCGCAGTCTTTCAAACGGCCTGCCAGCAGAGCGCCAACCAGCCTGCAAACGTTGCGCAGGCAAACAGCAATGCTCCTCAAACAACCGCCTCGCCGTCCACGACTCCCGAAAGAAATTTCGACGAATTAGCGCACAGGATTGTGACCACGTCTGCCAACATTCAACCCGGCGAAGTGGTGGTCATCACGGGCGGCAAGCACACTATCCCTTTGATGGAAGCCATCGCCATCGAAGCGCAGAAGGCCGGAGGAATAGTCAACATCCTGCTCAACTCGGACAAGGTTGCGCGCTCTTTCAATGTTGACGTGCCTGATAAGTATCTTGAACAGGAGCCGCGCTACTTAGCCGAATGGCTCAAGCAGACGGATGTCTTTATCACGCTGCCCGGCGCGTCCGACATCAAGGCTCTCAACGAAGGCGTCTCGGCAGAGCGTCTCGGAAAGATCAACAAGGCCGGAGATTTTTTGACGCCCATGCTCGACAGCATGAAGTACCGTCAGATTAACATCGTCTATCCGACAGAGGAGCGCGGAAAATCTTTCCGGCTCGACGGCCAGACCTACGTCAACATGATCTGGGACGCCATCGGCGCAGACTACAAGCAGGTTGCCGACAAGGGCAACGCCCTCAAGCAGAAGCTTCAAGGCGCGAAGAAGATTCACGTCACCTCGCCCAACGGGACTGACCTCACCTTCGAGGTTGGCACACGTCCGGTCTTCGTTGACGACGGCATAGTCTCTGCGGAAGAAGCCAAGAGCAAAAAGTTTACAGACCGCACGGCAGGTTTGCCCGGCGGCACGCTCACCTTCGCGCCAGTTGAAAATTCCGCGAACGGCAAAGTCGTCGTCGCTAAAGTTGATTGCCTGTTCCAGCCCATGTCCGGCATCACTTTCGAGTTGAAGAACGGCAGGATGGAGAACTTGCAGATTGCTCAGGGCAAGAAGTGCCTTGATGATTTGATGGCGACTTCAGACGAGATGAAGGATATGTTCAGCAGCTTCACCATCGGCCTCAATCCGAAGTGGCCCATGCACGAAGAGAACGGCGCGGCCTATTATGCGGGCGGCAACACGGCTGGCATGGTCTTCATCGGTCTCGGCGACAATCAAACGCTCGGAGGCAGCATCAAGACGAAAGGAAATTTCGGCTTCGGTTTCCCAATCTTGAACGCAACTGTCTTTGTTGACGACCAGAAGGTTGTCGAGAATGGCAAGCTTCTGTAAGTGAGTTTGGCTGTGTTGTAGGGGGGCAGGTCTTGTCCCTGCCCGTCTTTTGCTAACAATAAATTAACAGGATGGACAGG
>JBAWGU010000906.1:0-2269 GCA_049593215.1 Pyrinomonadaceae bacterium | reverse complement strand
GGATTCGCCGTCGTCGGCGTGGCGGGCGGCGCGGCGGCTCTCGTCTCGCTCAGACGCACGCGCCCGCACATCGTCATCTCAAGCGCAAACCTGAGAGGCATCAGCGCGGAAGAGCTTGCGCGCATGTTGGCGCAGGCGCAGGAAGGTCTGCCGCTCCTGATCATTGGAGATGAAGCGGCGACCATAGAGCGTCGCCAGTCCGCGCTCAACGCAGGAGCGTTCGACTATTTTCAAATGCCTGCGGAACTCTCCCTGCTTCTGGGCCGCATACATCAACTCGTCGAGCTGGCGCATGAGGTTGACCGCCTGCGCGCAGAGGCTGATCGTGATTATCTGACGGGCCTCGTCAATCGTCGCCGCTTTCGCAATGCGCTCGGACAGGAAGTCGAGCGTTGGCGACGATACAAAGTTCCCTGCGCGCTGCTGCTCGTTGACGTTGATTTTATGAAGCGTATCAACGACACGCACGGGCATTCGGCTGGCGACGTGGTAATCCGCCACGTGGCGAGCGTTTTGACAGAACACTCGCGCGACAACGACACCGCCGCGCGCCTCGGCGGCGAAGAGTTTGCGCTGCTTCTCGCAGGCGCAGATGAAGTGAAGGCCGTCGCCGCAGCCGAACGCGTGCGCCAGTCTGTTTCCGGTCTGCCGCTCGAAGGCATAGGCACAGTCACAGTCAGTCTTGGCATCGCTTCATGCCCCGCTCATGCTGTTTCCGAGCGCACGCTCTACACCGCGACAGACGCCGCGCTCTATCGCGCCAAGCGCGAAGGCCGCGACCGCGCCTCAGTTGCTCCTCCGATTAGTGATTAAACGCAGAGGCGCAGATAAGGCAAAAGAATATTTAATTCAAATTATTTCTTCCGGTCTCTGCATCTCTGCGTTTATAGCGAATTGCAATAGAGAGAAACCGTTTAGAGGCGGTCTCTGACCGCCAATTCAACTTGCGGCGGCGGGCAAGCCCGCCTCTAAACGTTAGTTGTTTGGCTTATGCGCAGTTGCAATTCGCTATAGTTGTTTCTTGTTCTATACTAAACTGGCAAATGAAAGAGACAACGACAACGCAACCCGATCAACTCGGGCACTGGGGAAAGTATGGCGGGCGGTTTGTGCCGGAGACTTTGATGGCTCCGCTCGAAGAGTTGGCCTCGGCTTATGAAGCCGCGCGCTCCGATGAGAGTTTTCAAAAAGATTTCTCAACGCTGCTCAAAGATTACTCAGGACGCCCGACGCCGCTCTTCCGTGCAGAGCGTTTGACCGAAGCTGCCGGTGGAAGCTCTATCTACCTCAAGCGCGAAGACCTTTCGCACACAGGCTCTCACAAGATCAACAACGCGTTAGGGCAAGTCTTGCTCGCGCGCCGCATGGGCAAGCATCGCATCATCGCCGAGACGGGCGCGGGGCAGCACGGCGTTGCGACGGCGACCGTGTGCGCTCTCTTCGGTCTGCAATGCGTCGTCTTTATGGGCGCGGAAGATATGCGCCGCCAGCGTCTAAATGTTTTTCGTATGCAACTGCTCGGCGCGGAGGTGAGAGAAGTCGGCGCAGGCTCGCGCACTCTGAAGGATGCGATTAACGAAGCCCTGCGTGATTGGGTAACGAATGTTTCGGACACCTATTACTTACTCGGCAGCGCGCTCGGCCCGCATCCTTATCCCCTGATGGTTCGGGATTTTCAGAGCGTCATCGGGCGCGAGGCACGCGCACAGATTCTTGAGCGCGAAGGACGCTTGCCCGATCTCTTAATCGCCTGCGTCGGCGGCGGGTCGAATTCAATCGGGCTGTTTCATCCGTTTCTGGAAGATGAATGCGTTCGCATGATTGGCGTCGAAGCTGGCGGGAGCGGCAACGATTTGGGCCAGCACGCCGCGCGATTTAACACGAGCGGGGGAGGGAAGCCGGGCGTCTTGCAGGGCACGATGAGCTACGTCTTGCAGGATGAGCGCGGGCAGATTGCTGCGACGCATTCCATCTCCGCAGGTCTCGATTACCCTTCGATTGGCCCTGAGCACGCGTACCTGCACGACACGGGCCGCGTCGAATACGTCAACGCCTCCGATGCGGAAGCCCTCGCAGCCTTTCAGACTCTCTCGAAACTCGAAGGCATCATCCCCGCGCTCGAATCCGCGCACGCCGTCGCTCATGCGCTCAAAGTCGCGCGCGAGATGCGGCGCGATCAAATCATCATCGTCAATCTGTCAGGACGCGGCGACAAGGATGTGAACACAGTTCAAGAACAGTCGGAAGTCTTAAGTCAGGAGTCTTGAGT
>JBAWGU010000905.1:0-7836 GCA_049593215.1 Pyrinomonadaceae bacterium | reverse complement strand
AGATTCGGCGCGGGCGCGCAGAGATAAGGCGTGCGCGCACCAAATTGAGCCGCGCACGCCCGAAGATGCCGCCTGAGCCTGCACAGATTGCAGCCGAACAGCCCCGTAGGGGCGATTGGGCCGGAGGCTTACTCCGCACTCACCTTAAAAATATCTTTCGGCGCACGCCGGATTAGTAGTATAGTACGCGGCATCAAGCGGGACGCATCCCACATTTAACGAGTGCGCCGGAACCCTTGTGAGCGCGCTTCTCACTCTCAAACCTCACTAAAAGAGCCTCGCCTCTTTTAGCCAGACGAAAGGACAATCCCAATGAAAGACGAGGAGAACAGACGACAGGATATGTACCAGCGTGTGCTGGAATTCGACACCACGCACAAGAACGCGTTTACACAAGCCTCCAAAGGCACGCAACTCTTTAACACACTCAGAACGGAAGTGGCCGGGGTAAAGAGCCACGCAGCCAAACAGGTTTCAGGCAGGGCGAGCGCGCGGCAGGGGACGGAGATGCGTGAAAATGCGCGGCAGGCTCTCTACCAGCGACTCAGGGCCATCAATCTCACGGCGCACTCTATGGCCTTTGAGATTCCCGGCCTTGACGACAAGTTTCGTATGCCGCGCGGAAGCGGCGATCAGGCATTGCTCAGCGCGGCGCGTGCCTCTGCGCAGGATGCCTTGCCGTATAAAGCTCAGTTTATAGAATATGAGATGCCTGCCACCTTCCTCGAAGACCTCACGTCTGAGATAGCAGCCTTTGAGGCGACGGTCAGCACACAGCAACAGAGCAAGCAGGCATCTGTGTCTTCAACCTTCTCCCTCGCCGACTCAACCGAGAAGTGCATGAACATCGTCCGCCAGCTTGACGCCATCGTGCGCAACAGGTTTGCAGACGACCCCGCCACGCTTGCCGAATGGACGAGCGCCACACACATTGAGCGCGCCCCGCGCCACAAGAAGAAAGAGACACAGCAACAAACCCACGCGCCGCAAAAAAGCGCGACGGAAGGATAATCACAAAGCCCCAAAGGGGCGACATTCAATAGCACAGGGCAACGCCCTGTGTCACAGCGTAACCACAGGAGAGAAGCCCTGAAAGGGCGACATAATTCCTACACGCAGATGTATGTCGCCCTTACAGGGCTTCTCTGTTCGTTGGCACTCTGTACCCGGCGCGATGCACCGGGCTATTGAATCTCCCACTCTACGCGTCGCCGCGTCCCTTCTTCATCCTTCCGCCTTCCGCCTTCATCCTTGCTTTTATTGCCCGCACTCTGCATTCGTGTGCGTCATGACCGAAGCGAACCTCTTCTGGTACTCTGCCGAAGTCAGAAAAGAGCAGACCATCCCGCGATAATTGTTCGGCTCTTTGTGATTCAAGACATTCAGCCAGAATTGATACCCGCCTTCATCCGGGTCACGGCGTAGATACCCGAAGTATTGCATCAGGACGAATGCGGAATTGTACTCTCTCGTCTTGAACGCATCGCTCTCCGCGACTGAACGCAACACCTGAGCGCGCGTGCCGCCGCCGTCGAGTAGATTGACATACGCCTGCCGCTCAGACTCCTGCCCCGCAAGCCCCGCCGCGTCTAACAATTTATTGACGAAATCCGCGTTGCTCAAAGATTCAGGGTAAGCGGCTTTGAACTCTGTGCGCGCGACAAACTCTTCCGCGAGCGCGGCCTTACTCGCTTCGAGATTGCTCCCGCCCACAACTCTCGCCCTGTCGCCTGTAAACTGAGAGTAAGAGGGCCGCGCGCCGTAACTCGCTTTGTAAAGGCGATAGATGAAAGAGCCTGTCTGCTGAAACTCCGCTTCGATAAAGTAGGCGGCAGAGACATCAATGCGACGATTGCGGATGCAGGTAGCGTCTGTGCCGCATTGTTCTATCTGAGAGGTCCAGTAGGCCAAGCCTCCCGCGTCGGGTTCACGATCAAGAAAGTCCAGATAGTGCTGCCGGACGAAAAACAGGTCCGCATCTATCGGATTCGCAGCGTCGCTCGAATCTCTGTTGGCGGAAAAAGCGGCGTCGGTCCTATCCGAAAGGAGCGAGAACGCATGTTCGGTTGGAGTGAAGGTGTAGTTCGCCAGCACAGGGTGAACGCTGTAGAAGTTTTGGACGGGAAGCCCGCCGAAGAAATATGCACCGCTTGCATCGCTAATCGTGCGCGCAGACATTGCTCCGCTCAATTCGACAACTACTCCTCCGAGCGGAGCGCCGTCGCTCGTCGTAATTCTCCCGCTAATGCTTGCCAGTGCTGCTGTCGGAGCGAACGTGGGGAAGCGCGCCATCTCGACAATCGCATCGTATCTGCCGATTCCTAATTGCGTGCCGTCAGGCGAAACGGCGAGCGCAGAAGGTTGCACCCAGCCGGTCTCCTGCGTGTAGGTTTGCAATAGAGTTCCGTCCGCGACTCGCCAGAACCAGATCACCGGCGGATAACTCTGCGAGGAGGCAACGAGCACGCTGCCGTCGCGCGAGAATGCAGGGGAGTTCATAGTGGTCCCGTTGGCCTGATCACCGGGGATTGTGCGAAGGAGCGTGCCATCCGAGACACGCCACAGTTGCAGGTTGCCTAGCGAAAAGCTGATGGCAAGCGTCTGCCCGTCCGGCGAAAATGCCACGCCGGAGACTGGATAGCCCGTGCCCGCAAGCGTGCGTATCAACGAGCCGTCCGAAGTATTCCAGAGCTTGACGGTCGCATCACCGCTACCGGAAGCAAGCATCTGTCCGTCAGGCGAGAACACGACCTCACTTATCCAGTTGGCGTGGCCTCTCATCACTCTCGCCACGCTGCCATCGGAGACGCGCCACAGCGCAACAATCCTGTCTCTGCCGCCTGAAGCGATAAATTGGCCGTCAGGCGAGAAAGCTACTGCGGTAGTGCCACCCTGATGTCCCGGTAGAATGCGCTGCGAGACGCCGTTTGAGACCTTAGAGATGTCTATTGTCGGATCGCGCGTGTCTGGAGGTTGAGAGCCTGCCGCTGAAGCAATCAACTGTCCATCCGGCGAGAAGGCGATGGAATTGATAACGTCCTCGTGAAAAGAGAGACCTCTTATTCCGACGCCATCCGACGAGCGAAATATCTCTACAGACCATATTCCTCCTCCACCGGGAAGCCCGTTGTTCGACGCGAACAGTTGACCGTCAGGCGAGAAAGCAACATCAGTGACAAACGCTCTGTCGCCGCCTATGTCGCGCAGCCACGTTCCATCGCTGACGCGCCAGACATGACTTATGCTTTGCGCGCCACCTGCAAAAAGAGTGTCGCCGGAAAAGACTAATGACCAGATAGCAGCATAGATGTTTCCGTAAATTTTCCGTGCCACGCCGCCATCGCTCAGCCGCCACAGCACAATATCATCACCACCGGCGGCAGCGATGAGTTGGCTATCCTGAGAAAAGGTAAGGCTGTTGATGACAGAGGTAAACTGGATGGTCAAACTATAGAGCGGTTGAAACGTGGGAGTTTGCCACACCAATACCTTACCCTGATTGCCATTGCCGCCCCAGTCGCCCGCCGCCAGATATTGACCGTTCGGAGAAAAAGCAATCGTATCGGAGATAAAGTTGAGTCCGGTGAGCTTCGTAACGAAAGAGCCGTCTGAGACACGCCAGATGTTGACCGAGGGCGGATCGCCAAACTGGTCTGCGCCCGTCGCGGCCACCAGAGAGCCGTCAGGCGAGAGAGCCACAGCATTCCCTGCGAATGGTCCAAGAGTTTGCAGCAGCACTCCGGTTGAAACATTAAAAATCAGCACGTTTGAGATGGAGGTTGCCACAGCCAGAGTCGTGCCGTCGGCGGAGAACGAGACGGAACGCGCATCATAATGAGAGCCGGGATTGAATTGCCGAACCAGCGTGCGGTCTGAAACGCGCCACATCCTGAGCGAAGAGACGCTGGCAGGCTGTCCGGGAATCCATGTTCCGCCAGCGACTATGAACTGTCCGTCGGGCGAAAACTTGATGGTCTTGACCATGTCAATCCACGGCGCACCGATAGTTGCCATCAACTGCCCATCCGAATAACGCCAGAGTTCGATCTCCCCGTAATCTGCTGTCGCCAGAATTTGGCCGTCCGGCGAAATCGCCGCTCTCCCGATGCCGCCCGCGTGCCCGCCCGCCACCCACAACAGCGACGGAGCCGCGGCTGCTTGCTCACTACTCAATCTCCCCTGCGTGGCAGAGGCGTTGAGCGCGGTTAACAAGAGCAAGGCGACGAGCAGGACGAGCAGAAAACGTCGCCTGACAAAGCTCCGGCTCTTCAATTTCGCAGATGATGTTTGATAGATGAAAGACTGACCGCCCCAACTCATAATCGCTTCTCCTTTTTTAGCCGTTCGGTTCCTGGTGCAACATCAGACAGTTCAGGCGAGCGCAGGTAACGGTAACATTGAAAGACTCGGAATCTAATAGGGGAGAAGACAGTTCGGCTCAGGTTGCGGGTCAGGAAAAATATCTATGATTGAAAGCTGCCGGGGAAACAGCCTCTCCTCTAACGAACTTGAGATACCGGGGGATTCCAGGCGGGAATTATAATTTGAACACGTGAGAACCTCAACCCTTAAATTGTGCGCGCTGGTGTCACAGAGGCGGCGCTAAATTTTCTACAGGCTCAGGAAATTCTCTATGATGCTTTGGCCTTGCGGGTGTTCTTCATCGAAAAGCTCTGGATGAAACTGTACGCCGAAGAGGGGGCGGGATTCATGTTGCATGGCTTGAATCGAGCAGGTTGGATTTGAAGCTGTGCGTGTGAAGCCTGCGGGCAGCTCTTTCACTTCGTCGCAGTGCGAATGCCAGACGGTGACGCGTGGGGGAAGGTTGCCGAAGAGAGCGGAGCCGTGATGCTCTATTTCAAAGAAGCCGCGTTCACGCAACGCGCCTTCGTAGCCAACGCCGGGCGCGAGACGCTTCATCAGGGCGACCGTTGCGCCGTAGGCGAGCGCAATCTGTTGATGCCCGCCGCAGACGCCGAGCACGGGTTGCGCAGCGTTGCGTATCAAATCAAAGACTCCGGCGACCTCTTCAGGCTTGTAAAAATCCCACGGATGGCTCTGCCCGCTCAAGATGATGTGCGAAGGCTGTAACTCTTCTATGCGGCGCATCGAAACCTGCGGGAAGCGTTCTACGACAACTTCCGCATCAGGGCGTATGCGCTGTAACGCTGAGAGAATCTCTTGCGGCGACGCGCCCTGCCCGTCAATCGTGTTGTCCACTAAATAGATCATCAAAGGCTGGTCAATGGTAAATGGTGAATAGTAAATAGTAAGAACCGTTCGTCCATTTACCATTGACCATTTACTATTTACCCTAAGCAGTAGAGCTTTCCGTTGAATGCTCCGATGTAGATGCGCCCGTTGAGGATGGCTGGCGTGGCGTTGACGTTGTCGCCAATCTTCATTTCCCAGAGACGCTCGCCCGTCTCAGCCGAGAGTTGATACAGCCAGCCCGCCTTGTCGCCAAAAACGACGCGGCCATCCACGACCGGAGACGTGCCCCAGATGGGAGCGCGCGCCATGTGCTGCCAGACCATTTCGCCCTTGTCTGCGGTCAGGCAATAAGTGTAGCCATTGTTTGAGCTGATGAAGACGCGCCCGTCCACAACGATGGGGCTGGCCCAGATGCCGCTTCGCTCTTTAAAGTTTTTACTGAGGCCGCCGTCAGCTTTGAACTTCCACACAAGCTCGCCGTCCGTCTGTTTATAAGCTCTCACGTAGCCGTCTTCGGCAGCCGTATAAACAAGACCATTCACCACGGCGGGCGTCGAATCAGAGTCTGCGCCGATGCGAGCTTTCCAGACGGTCTTGCCGTCCTCCATGTTGAGACAGTAGAGATCGCCTGTCTCCGTGCCGACGTAGATGCGGCCATCAATCACGGAAGAACTGCCCTCCATCGAGCCGAGCCGCTCCGTCTTATAGACGAGCGAGCCGTCCTCAAGATTCAGGCAGTAATAGAATCCATCCTCGCTGCCAAAATAGATGCGCCCTTCAACCACTGCCGCCGAGCCGTCCACCTCGAATCCCGTCTTGTACTTCCAGACGAGCGAGCCGTCGCTCATCTTCAAACAGTAAACGTAGTGGTCCAACCCGCTTGCAATAATCCTGTCGCCACCGGCAATCGTCGGCGTGGCTTTGAAACTGTCTTCGCCTTTGAAACTCCAGACGAGGCTTCCGTCTCGCGTGCTCAAACAATAGACGTGGCCGTCAGCCGAACCGAAATAGACGCGCTCTTCCGTCGCAGAAGGCTGGCCCGGCCAACTCGTCCCGCCCCAACCGTCCTTGTGCAGTGGCCCGGAGATGAAGGTCGTCTTGAAATCCCAGACGACCTTGAGCGCATCTTTGGGCCACGGGCCTGAGCCGTAAAAATTGCGCGAAGGATTGCCGAGCCACGTCGGGACAGCAGTGGCTTTAGGCACAACCTTAGCCGCGCGCGGCTCACTGCTCTTCACGTCTTCCGCGTGCGTCTCTTTAACAACCTTACCGGCGCACCCGCTCAGGCAGAACAGGAGCGACACGCACGCGAGCGCGTAGATTGCCAACGACTGGCCGTCGCGCGACAGACGCAGACATCTTTGGCCGAGCGGGGAGTGAATCAGCTTATTTGTCATCTTGAAGGGAAAACTCCAAACTCTCTTGCGAAGCGACGAACAGAGGAAGTTTAATTGCGGACTAATTTACCGGACCAGCTTTAGCAGCCTCTTCGTTCAATGAATGATACAACGAGAAGCCGGACAGTAACAAATCATACCGCCTAACTTTCAACAGCCCTGTCTTCAACCAGCCACTCGCCGCCATAGACAATCTCCGCCGTTCCGGTCAAAACAACTTCCGTATCCGCGCGCCACTCGACACGGACGCGCCCGCCCTGAGTCTGTACATTGACGCGCCTCTCCGTCAGCCCCTTAATCATGCTCGCCACCGCCGCCGCGCAAGAGCATGTGCCCGAGGAGAGTGTCTCGCCCACACCTCGCTCCCAGATTCTCAACTCGATATTCTCTCTATCAACAACGCGCACAAACTCAACATTCGTTCTCTCAGGAAACTGCCTGTGAACTTCGAGCGCGCGGCCCACTCTCCGCCAATCCAGAGCGTCGAAATCTTCCACAAAGATCGCGCAGTTCGGATTGCCCATCGCCAGAGCGGTAACACTGAACGCTTCGCCCTCTATCTCCAAAGGATAATCCATCACGCGCTCGCGCGCTTCCGTAGTCAGCATCGGAATCGAAGCCGAATCAAACTCTGGCTGGCCCAACTCAGATTCAAACAGAAAACGCCCGCGCCCTGTGCGCTCCCGCAAACGATAAAGCTTCACGCCCGCACGCGTAGATAAGCGCAACTCTTCTCTCGACCACAACTCTCTATAATAAAGATACGCGGCGGTGCAGCGCGTGCCGTTGCCTGATAGCTCAGCCTCGCTCCCGTCAGGATTAAAGATGCGCACAACAAAATCAGCCGCGCCCGCTTCAGCACGACTGACCACAGTGATGCCGTCCGCGCCCGCCCCGTAATGGCGATCACACACGCGCCGCGCAAAATCATTCAACGAAGCGATGCCCGCTAAAGCTGATGCTTCAAAGACAATGTAGTCGTTGCCGTAACCGTGAAATTTAATGAAGCGCATAAAGAGAGTAACAACGGAAAAATTACACGGATTAGTTGTCAGGCTTATTTGGATTCTGATTTGCAGGCCAGCAATCGCGCGCGGAGTGCGGCGGATGTTTTTTGATATTGAGGGTCAGACTCTATTCTCTTTTGAACTTCATCGCCCTTTGCTTCCTGCTCGCGCAGGTAATCTTCGATAGCTTCTTCGTGATTGAGATAGTAGGTGATTGC
>JBAWGU010000904.1:0-4969 GCA_049593215.1 Pyrinomonadaceae bacterium | reverse complement strand
GCGCATCGTCGTCTTTGACGGCGCAATGGGCACAAACATTCAGTTGCAGGATTTGACTGCGGATGATTTCGGCGGGCCGCAGCTTGAAGGCTGCAACGAGTATCTGCTCATCAGCAAACCGGAGGCGGTTGAAAAAGTCCACGCGGCATTCTTTGAAGTCGGCTGCGATGTGGTCGAGACAGACTCTTTCGGCTCAACTCCCGTTGTGCTTGCCGAATACAACATCGCGCATCTCACATACGAGCTGAATTTCAAAGCGGCGCAACTTGCCAAACGTGTGGCTGCCGATTTTTCTACGAAGGACAAGCCGCGCTGGGTCTCAGGTTCGATGGGGCCGGGAACCAAGCTGCCCACGCTCGGCCACATCACCTTCAGAGACTTGAAAGCGGCATACGCGGAACAGGTGCGCGGCCTCGTTGACGGCGGTGTGGACATGCTTCAGGTCGAAACCTGTCAGGACTTGCTGCAAACGAAGGCGGCGCTCTCAGCTATCTATGAATATTTTGAAGAGATTAAGCGGCGCGTCCCCGTCATCGCGCAAGTGACCATTGAAATCTTCGGCACGATGCTCAACGGAACAGAGATTAACGCCGCGCTGACCGCGCTTGAGCCTTTCCCGATTGATGTCATCGGCATGAACTGCGGCACTGGACCAAAGCACATGGCCGAAAGCATTCGCTATCTCTGCGAGAATGCGCCGCTGCCCGTCTCCGTGCTTCCGAACGCAGGCTTGCCCGAAGTTAAAGACGGCGCGCAACATTACGACGAGACGCCTGAAAGTTTCACCGCGCAGATTAAGCACTTCGCAAAAGATTTCGGCGTCAACATCGTCGGCGGTTGCTGCGGCACAACGCCCGCGCACTTGAAGATGGTTTCAGGAGCGATGCAGGGCGTCACGCCCAAGCCGCGAGATGCGAAGCTGATTCCGTCCGCGTCTTCAATCTACTTCCAGCAGCCTTACGTTCAGGACACGTCGTTTCTCATCGTCGGCGAGCGCGTCAACGCGAGCGGCTCAAAGAAGATGCGCGACCTTTTGAACGCGGAAGATTGGGACGGCCTCGTCTCGCTTGCCAAAGAGCAGGAGCGCGAAGGCGCGCACGTCCTCGATGTCAATGTTGATTTCGTCGGGCGCGACGGCGAGCGCGACATGCACGAACTCGCCCGGCGTCTCGTCACAAACGTCAAGATTCCTCTGATGCTCGATTCAACGGAATGGCAGAAGATGGAAGCGGGGCTTGAACACGCTGGCGGCAAGTGCATCTTAAACTCTACGAACTACGAAGACGGCGAGCCGCGCTTCGCAAAAGTTCTTGAGCTTGCGAAGCGCTTTGGTGCAAGCGTCGTCATCGGCACGATTGACGAAGAGGGCATGGCCCGCGCAGCCGTTGGAAAGTTTCAGATTGCTAAACGCGCATACGAACAGGCGACAGAGAAGTACGGCATCTCTGCGCATGACATTTTCTTCGACCCGCTCGCGCTGCCGATTTCTACGGGCATCGAAGAAGATCGCCGCAACGCGCTCGAAACCATCGAAGGTATCAAGCGAATCAAAGCGGAGCTTCCCGGCTGCTTCACGATTCTAGGCGTCTCAAACATTTCATTCGGTTTGAACCCCGCATCTCGTGTCGTGCTCAACTCCGTTTTTCTGCACGACGCTGTTGAAGCAGGACTCGACGCAGCGATTGTCAATGCCAGCAAGATTGTCCCGCTCAACCGCATTGGCGAAAGAGAGCGCGACGTTGCGCGCGAGTTGATTTACGATCAAAGGAAATTCGACGGCGACATCTGCACCTACGACCCGCTCACGGAGTTCACAAAACTCTTCGAGGGTGTGACGACCAAGAGCACGAAGAAGGATACGAGCAATCTGCCCGTCGAAGAGCGTCTCAAGAGCCACATCATTGACGGCGAAAAAATCGGCCTTGAAGATAATCTCAAGCTCGCGCTCGAAAAATATCCTGCGCTCGACATCATCAACAACATCCTGCTCGAAGGCATGAAGGTTGTCGGCGATCTTTTCGGAAGCGGTCAGATGCAGTTGCCTTTCGTCCTACAGTCTGCGGAAGTGATGAAGACAGCCGTGCGCTTCCTTGAGCCTTTCATGGAGAAGAAGGGCGGCGCGACTGCGAAAGGCACGATGGTGCTGGCAACTGTCAAAGGCGATGTTCACGACATCGGCAAGAATCTCGTTGACATCATTCTGACCAACAACGGCTATCGCGTCATCAACCTCGGCATCAAGCAGACGATTGAAAACATTCTCAATGCCTACGATGAACACAAGGCGGATGCCATCGGCATGAGCGGCCTGCTCGTTAAATCAACTCTCATCATGCGGGATAATCTTGAAGAGATGAACGAGCGCGGCATCCGTGTGCCCGTCGTGCTTGGCGGAGCCGCGCTCACGCGCCGCTACGTTGAAGACGATTTGAAATCAATCTACAAAGGAACTCTCTTCTATGCAAAGGACGCTTTCGCGGGTCTGCACACAATGGACTTGCTGATGGGCGACCAGAGCGAAGCTGTGAAGGAAGAGAAGAGCAAAGCTATCGCAGCCGCGAGTGGCAACGGCAATCAGGCGACGGATGATGCGGAAGACCTTGTTGGCGAAGATGCCAAGCTCGGCATACGCCAGGCCGCGCGCCCGCGCGCCGTTGTGAAAGTCTCAGGCGATACGACGCACACGGTTCGTTCGGATGTGCGTGCGGACGTTCCCATTCCGCGCGCACCTTTCTACGGCTCGCGCGTAGTCGAAGACATTCCTCTTGATGAAGTCTTTGCTTTCGTCAACGAGACCGCGCTCTTCAAGGGGCAGTGGCAGTTCAAGCAGGGCAAGCAAAGCGCGGAAGATTATCGCGTGCTCGTTGAAAAAACTGTGCGGCCCGCTTATGAAGAGTTGAAAGAACGCTCGAAGCGTGAAGAGCTTCTCGCGCCGCGCGTCGTCTATGGCTATTTCCCCTGCAATTCTTCCGGCAACGATCTCATCATCTATGAAGATGATTTGAAGACGGAGCGTTTGCGCTTCACCTTTCCGCGACAACCTGCGGGCAAGCGTCTGTGTCTCGCAGATTATTTTGCTTCGCAGGATTCGGGACGCATAGACGTTGCTCCGTTTCATCTCGTCACGATGGGAAGACGCGCGAGCCAGTACGCGCAGGAGCTTTTCAAGGCTGACAACTATCGTGACTATCTCTTCTTTCACGGCCTGAGCGTCGAGGGCGCGGAGGCTCTGGCCGAACGCTGGCACAAGCGCATACGCGTTGAGTTAGGGATTGCCGAAAAGGATGCGAAAGAGCTGGCGAAACTTTTTCATCAGGGCTATCAAGGCTCGCGCTTCAGCTTCGGCTATCCCGCGTGCCCCAACCTTGAGGACCAGACCAAGCTCTTCGAATTGCTGGACCCGTCGCGCATTGACGTTGAGCTGACAGAAGAGTTTCAGCTAGACCCTGAACAGTCCACCTCCGCGATTATCGTGCATCACGAAGAGGCGAAATATTTTTCGATTGATTAAAAGCTGTCAGTGGTCAGCGGTCAGTTGTCCGTTGTTTGTGGTTGCCGAGTTGAAGATGGAAGATTAAAGTATTCCAAACAACAACGGACAATGGACAACGGACCACTGACAACGGACAACGGGCAGGCTATTGACCCGACCAGCGAAGAACTCGCCGTGCTCTCTCTGATGGAGCGCATCGCTTTCCGTGTGGCGCACAGGATGAATCAGGGGCGTTGGAAACGTTTCTGGACGTGGTGTCAAAGCGTCATCGGCGCGGGCTGGATTCATCTTGCGACTTACAACATCATGCGCGTCTATGGCCTCGAACATCTTGAAGCCGCCTCGCACACGCGCCCCATCCTGCTCGTCGCCAATCATCGCTCCTTCTTCGACATGTACGTTGTTTCCACAGTGCTCTTTCGCGGGACGCGCTGGCGCAAACAACTCTTCTTTCCGGTGCGCGGGCGTTTCTTCTACGAATCGCCGCTCGGCATGTTCGTCAATCTCGTCATGGGTTGGTGGTCCATGTATCCGCCTATCTTCGCTGAGAGCGAAAAGCGAATCTTCGATAAATATTCCGTGCGCCGCCTGACGCAGCTTTGCGCGGAGGGCGCAGGCAATATCATAGGCTTTCATCCCGAAGGCACGCGCAACCAGAGCGCAGACCCTTATTCATATCTACGCGCGCAGCCCGGCGTCGGCAAGATTATCAAGGACGCGAGGCCACAGGTCATCCCTGTCTTCGTCGCGGGTCTCGGAAACCGTCTCGTTCGACAAGTTCTTAACAACTGGACAGGCGGCGAGCAGATTCGCATACACTTTGGCAAGCCTCTGGATTTCACGCAGTATCTTGAGAAGAAAGATCACGTTCGCACTTACAAAGAGATTGCGGATTTTGTGATGACTAAAATCTCCGAACTTGGAGAAGAAGATCGTGCGATGTTTGCTCTAGCGGAAGCGACAGGGAAGAGATTGGAGTTGACGAGATAGACCTTTAGCTTCGCATCTGATTTAAGATGGCACTGCTACCATTAGTCATAGTCAATCCGACTTCCGCACAGGGCAAAACGCGCGGCGCATGGCCTCGTGTGGCGAGCGAGCTGCGCACGCACTTCGGCCCGTTCAACTGCGTCTTCACGGAAAAGAGCGGCGATGCGAAACGGCTTGCCGCAGACGGAGCGCGTGAAGGCAGAGGGTTAATCATCGCTTGCGGCGGTGATGGCACTATCAACGAAGTAGCGAACGGAATTTTAGAATCGGGCGTGGATGCTGAGTTGGGAATTTTCCCGAGCGGCACAGGCGGCGATTTCCGTCGCACGCTCTCGCTCTCAACTCACGTTGCAACGGCTGCGCGCGCGCTTCGTACAGGCGTCACGCGCAGGATTGATGTGGGCCGCGTGACTTATTGGAATCAGGACGGAACGCAAGAGACAAGATATTTTTTAGGCGTTGCATCATGCGGGATGAGCGGACAGA
>JBAWGU010000903.1:0-1766 GCA_049593215.1 Pyrinomonadaceae bacterium | reverse complement strand
TCCTTACACCTCCTGTTGCCTGTGGGCCATACTCGGCGGCTTGCTCGCTGGTTATCTCTACATCAAAAAATCTACGACAGTAGTTCCAACGGGCGAAGGCGCAGTCGTCGGATTGTTGACGGGTCTTATCGGCGGCATCGTTCAGTTAGTCGTAGGGCTTCCGCTCGTCATCCTGATTGGCGTTCCGTGGATGGGGGCAATCATCTCATGGCTTGAGCGCATGGACCCGAAGCAGGCTGATCGAATCCGGCAGACGATGGAGGCGATGCAGAACAGACCTTTCTTAGAGCAACTGATAGCACGTCTGCCCGGCGCGATGCTCGGCTTTGTCCTGACCATCGTCTTTGCGACCATCGGCGGCCTTATCGCCGTCGCTATCTTTGAAAAGCGAGCGCGCCTGCCCGCAACGCCGCCACCGCCGCCAGCTTTTTAAGGCAAAAGGCAAAAGTAAAAAGGTAAAAGTGCGGGGAAACCACTTCTTAATTAAAAGCTCAACCTGAGTGATTTAATTAAAAGCTGGCTTCTCCTGACTTTTGCCTTTTACCTTTTTACTTTTACCTTCACTTTGTTTCGGGCATCTGTTGGGTTAAAATAAGCGTCTTAAACGGGGCAGCGCGGAATGCTTTATGAGGGGCTGATGCGCTGCTCATTTTACGTGGCGGCAAACGGGGAATCAGCAACGGTCTTGATTTTACTGCCGCGCTCCCGGCTTCAGCTTTTGAGCGGTCTTCTCTTCCGAAGAGTTTTTCGAGCATTTACTGCAATGTTTTTTCTTCAAGACACAATCCCTCCGTTCGGGCCGTCGCCCAACCAGCTTTTTCAGAAATATTTCTACGACGTTATTAACAAGACGGCTGGCAACATCAGTCCGCTCTACCGCCTCGACGCGTTTGATTACGTAGTTCTGTTTCTCTACTTCTCACTGCTCACGCTGCTCTCCGTCTACGGCTGCTACCGCATCAAGCAGGTCGTTGACTTCTGGCGTTATCGCAAACTGAAGCCGCACCCGAAAGCTTTCTTTGACGAGCAGGCTTTGCCGCGCATCACCGTGCAGCTTCCGCTCTTTAACGAGTTGTATGTCGTAGAGCGTCTGCTTAAGGCTGTGACCGCGATTGAATATCCGCGCGAGCGTCTTGAGATTCAAGTGCTCGATGACTCAACGGACGAGACGCAGAAGCTTGCAGAGGTGACAGTTGAAAGCTACAGGCGCGAAGGCTTCCGAATCAGCTACATTCATCGCACAGACCGCACGGGCTTCAAAGCTGGCGCGTTAGAAAACGGGTTGAAAACTGCTCAGGGCGAACTCGTCGCCATCTTCGATGCAGACTTTGTTCCAAAGCCTGACTGCCTGATGAAACTCGTACACTTCTTTACAGACCCGCTCGTTGGCTGCGCGCAGATGCGCTGGTCCCACATCAACGGCTCTTACAATCTTTTGACGCGCCTTCAGACGATCATGCTCGACGGCCACTTCGTTGTTGAGCAGACGGTGAGGAATCGCACGGGCGGCTTCTTCAACTTCAACGGCACGGCTGGCATCTGGCGTCGGCGCGCGATTGAGATGAGCGGCGGCTGGCAGCACGACACCTTGACGGAAGACACAGACCTCTCTTTCCGCGCGCAACTGATGGGCTGGCGGTTCGTTTATCTGCTGGACGAAGACGCGCCTGCCGAGATTCCTGTTGAGATTAACGCTTTCAAGGCGCAGCAGCGTCGCTGGGCCAAAGGCGTGATGCAGGTCGGCATCAAGCTCTAAAGGAGAATCT
>JBAWGU010000902.1:0-1614 GCA_049593215.1 Pyrinomonadaceae bacterium | reverse complement strand
TGCCCTGTGCTATTGAACCCGCGCCCCTTCGGGGCTTCGCTTGTCGCAAATTTCTTATATCGAACTGACGCTAAAAAGTTAAGGCGGTGACGACGGCTATTGCGGCTGAAGCGACAGTAATCAGGAGTGCCCAGCCTGCGCTGTTCGGGCGGCCATTGGTCCAGAAGCCTTTTGCCGACTTGCGCTCGAAAAAGAGATGCGCGAGCGCGAGGCACGAGATGGAAATGGCAAGAAAGTAGATTCTATTGGCGAGGATTTGCGTATGGCGGCTCCCCGCGCCTGTTAAATCCGAATAGGTCCAGAGTTGATAGAGCACAGGATTGTAGAGCCAGTGATTGTAGCCCTGCGCGATCAGATAGAACAGACCGCCGCCAATCCCCAAGCTCGCTACGTAGGCAAGGTATTTATCTCGCAGCAGAACATTCAGAGCGATAGCTGCGCTAATCATAAAAACTATGTTCGGAATCAAAACCAGCGCATAGATGATGAGATAGGCTTGAAGCTCAACAGGCGTTTGGCCCATAAAAATTTGCAACGCGATTGACACGAGAGCAACCAGCACAATTAAAGAAAGAGAGATTAAAAATACTGCCGCAAACTTTGAGAGCAGGAAGACAAAGTTGGGCGCAGGCACACCCCACATCACAGGCTCTATTCCGATTTCGCGGTCGCGGTGCATCGCTTCGCCCGTGTAGAAAACCGTGATGCCGAAGAGAAAAAGCAGCAGCGACCCTGCGATGTTGCTCGCAAAAGCGGCGGAGTAAGACACGTCTGCGTGGACCTCATAAAAAGCGACCTCCAGCGTGGAGAGAAAGACGGCGAGAGGCATAATCACAACCAGACTACGCTCGGCGCGAAGCAGGCGAAACTCTGTGCCCAGAGCCGCGACAAACTGTTTGAGATGCGCGCCGAATCCTTCGCTTGCCGTGTTGACTACGGGAATCGCCACTTTCTTTGCAGCTCCGGCTAGATAGGATTGTTCGTGCAGCGCCTGCTGGAATATCTCCGCATCGTTGTAGATTCGCTCCGCGCTTGTTGATAGATTAAGAAGTGAAATCTGGTTCCTGTCATTACTGGACCTCTCTGTTTTTGAGAAGCGGACGTAAAGAATTGTCAGGCAAGCGGCGGCGAAGAGTATCAGCAGGGCGCGATTCGCAATCATGTCCGCGCTATAGCTGACTGTGAGTTGGTTGAGCAAGTCTGCGCTTCGCGTCCTGGGAATGTCGCTCTGAAAGTTCATCAACAGAGGGTCGAGAGCGATTCGCCAGCGCAGAGGCAAACTTTTTAAGTTAATCTGGTAGGCCATGTAGAGCGGATAAAAAGAGACGGCCAGCCCGTAAACAATCTTGGCGTTGCGCGTGATTGTTCCGACGGTAAAGTAAATGGCTGCCAGCGCAAGATGCGAGACGACAACGAAGAAAAAGAAGTGTTTGAAATAAGGAAGGACTCGCACAGGCCCCGTGATCATCTGCGGCTTGTGGAAGGCTTGAAGCACAAGCAGCGTGAGCGCGAAAGCCGACTGGCAGCAGACGAGCACGAAGAAGTTGCCGAAAAATTTTCCGAGAAGATACTGTGCGCGGCTGACGGGCTTTGAAAAGATAAGCGGGTCAATCT
>JBAWGU010000901.1:0-1868 GCA_049593215.1 Pyrinomonadaceae bacterium | reverse complement strand
TTTGCGTCCTCTGCGCGCACTCTTTGCGACCTTTGCGGTTAAGCGTCTGCTCTTTTATCCTCTTCCTCCTTCATCCTCTCCCGCCTCTTCATCAATACTAATGTCTTCTTCCTCCTCCGCCTCGTGTTCAACTGCTGCGCGTCCCGCTCTATCTCTTTTGGGCCGCAGGCGAAGCTCTGAGATGATGACGCCTGCGAGGATGAGCGGTGCGCCGATTGTGCCGCGCCCTCCCATCCATTCGTTTGGACCGCGCACGGCGACGGCGAAGATGGTCGCAAAGACAGGCTCAAGGCTGAAGATGATCGCCGCGTGCGTCGCCGACATGCGCGCCTGTCCCCATGTCCACAAAAGGAAGGTGACAACGGTAGCGATGATTGCGAGATAGATCATCTGCCAGATGACGCGAGCGTTCCACACGAGCACAACGGCTTCGCGCGTGATGAACTGCGGCAGAGACTGTGCCGGAAGCGCGAGGGCGCAAAGACGAAAGGCGAGCCAGAGCAGGACGGAAACAAACGCCACCGTTAAGACCTGCAAGACTGCCAGACGCTTCACTTCAACTCTCCGCGCATAGACACTGATTAAGACAATGTGTCCGGCAAACATCAGCGTGCAGCCGAGCGTCCAGAGGTCGCCCGCGTTGATGCCGCCCTCGCGCGGGGCGAGTATGAGCGCGCCGCCGATAGAGGCTAGCGTCACGCCAATCATGTTCTCAAGGTTAGGGCGCACGCGCAGGAGCAGCAGCGCGACGAAAGGGACGAGCGGCGTGGTCAGACCCGTGATGAAAGCGGATTTCGATGGCGTCGTAAAGAGTTGCCCGACGGCTTGCAGCGTAAACCCCGCGCCCATCAAAAGGCCCAGCGTCGCTCCCATCATCCACTCGCTCCTGCGCGCGCGCGCAATCTCTTTCGGAAAGAGCGCAGCGAGCGCAATCGCGGCCACACCGAAACGGAAAGCGATGTAAGCAACGGGCGGCCAACGCGTCAGCAGATCAACCGCGATAACAAACGTCGAACCCCAGATGATCGTCACGAACACCAGCGCGGCATCGGCAACGAGATTTCCTTTTAGGCGCATGAAAACAGTTGTCCGTAGTCAGTTGTCAGTTGCCAGTTGTTTTGAGTGTTAATTACGACGAATGCTTCAGCTTCAGCACTCAACTCAGCAATCACAAACAACGGACTACTGACTACGGACAACGGACAACTGTTTTACGGTTTGAGTAAAACTTTCAGCACGCCGCGCACGCTTGCGCGCTCTATCGCATGAAGGCCGTCGGCGAGCGCGTGTTCTTCGCTGATGAGGCTTTCGACATCAACGCTCTTTTCTTTGAGCAACTGAAGCGCAGGAGCGAAACGACCGCAGCGAGAGCCGACGATGCTGATTTCGTCAACAACTATGCGCGCGGCGTTCATTTCAGTCGTCCCTTGAAAAGTTGATTTCAGGACCAGCGCGCCGCGCGGGCGCAACAGGTCGAGCGCGAGACTAAACCCCTCAGCCGCGCCCGACGCTTCGACCACCACATCAAACGCACGCCCGCGTCCTTTCAACTCTTCCGGCGTTGCCGTTTCAACGCCTCTGCGCGCGGCAATGCTCATCTTGTTTTGATGCTTGCCGATAAGGAGCACATGCGCGCTCGTCAGGACCAGAACCTGAGCGCACAGGAGTCCGAGTTTGCCGTCACCGATGACAGCCACGCGCGTCTCTTCGTTAATTGAGACGCGCTCAAGTATCGCGCACGCGGCTGCCAGAGGTTCCGTGAAGACGGCGCGCGTGTCTTCTATCTCATCAGGCACGGGCAGTAGATTAGCGACAGGCAAACTTAAAAACTCTGCGTGCGCGCCGTCGCGCCCGACGATGCCGAGCAC
>JBAWGU010000900.1:0-4645 GCA_049593215.1 Pyrinomonadaceae bacterium | reverse complement strand
GTGTTGTCGAAAAGAGAATATACGGACGCGCGGCTTAGAGTGTCAAGCAGACGCGTTCTCGACATGGGAGGAGAAGAGTCGTAATGCCGAAAGACCCAACACGCAATCGTGGCAACTATGAGATTCGCGGCGGCCACATCAACGAATTTGAGTTTCACCGGAATCAGGGAGCGATGACGGAGGAGGAGCGCAATCGTTTCGCACGGCTGGAAGAGGAGCGGCAATTACGCGAAGGCGAAACTTCAGAAACTCAAGCGCCGCAAACTGAAGCCGAGCGCATTGAGCAGTTGATGGCCGAAGCTCATGAGAAGGTTGAACAGCGCAAGGAGAAGCAGGCGGCTGCAACGCCTGAGCCTCGCAGCCGTAAGCGTGCTGGCGCGAAGAAGGCCGCGAAGAGTGCCTCGAAATCTCCTTCCAAAGGCGCAAAAGGAGGCAACCGCGCGAGAGCGACGAATGGAACTGGTGGCAAAGGCAGCGCGAAGAAAGTTGCTGGCAAGAAGGCATCCGGCAAGGCGCGTGCGAGCAAGGCTGGCGGAGCTAAGAGCAGCGCGGCCAAGAGAGGCGGCGCAAAGAAGAGCGCGAAAAAGTCCGGCAGCAAGAAGGCCGCAAAATCTTCAACACGAAAGGGCGCGGCCTCTAAGAAAGGACGCGCGCGTTAGTCTTCACAAAGTTTAAGACGGAGAAAGATTATGACAGAAGAGAGCAGAGACACAGCGGGAGCAAGCGCGCCGGAAAAGAATCAAGCGAGTGGAAAAGAGGATGAGAGCCTCGAAGCCGAGCAGGAGTCTGCGGCGGCAATGGATGCAGATGTGCCTCAACCACCCGGCGCAGACGAAACGACGGAGGGGCAACCATCTTAGTTGCTTGTGATATGAAGCTTCTTCGACTAACAAGATACATTATCTTTACTTCCTTCGCGCTTCTTCTTATACACGCGCGGGCAGAGACATTCGCGCAGGAGTCTAAATCGAAGTCAAACGAGAATGTCTCTGTCGCAAAAGTTTTAGAGAACATGCGCAAGGCTGTCGGATACAATCGTATCAAAAATCTGAAACGCGGCTTTGTCATTGAGGAAGTGGCGGATGTGCCTGACGCATCCGGCGGAACAACGCGCATGTACGGCTCTGCTGGCGAATTTCGTGAGCAGGCCGGAGGCAAAGATGCTCGTCCTTTCGGTTTTGATGGAAGATACGGTTGGTCCATTGATCGCACAGGCTTTCCAACGCCCATGCCCCAACGCCTGCGAGAAAAATTGTTAATTCCTGCGTGGGTCAGAAGCGGATGGTGGTTGAGCGTTGACGCTCCTCTCGCTATCTCTCTGCTGCCGGATGAAACAACAGACGCGCGCGTTGCGCTCTCTTTGAGATTCAGGCACGGGCTTGTCGGTGCGAAGCTCTTTGTTGATAGAGCGACGTGGCTGCCCGCGCAGTTGGTTGTCGAGTACGAGCGCGGGCCTTACACGCTTGAGTTGAAAGATTACGGCGAGTCTTTAGGCTTTCGTTTTCCTCAACGCACAACTGTCAACTATCGCGGCTCGACAGATTCTTTCAAGATTAAATCTATCGCAGAAATTCCTGCGTCACAGAGCGACGCTTTCAAATCTCCGCCGCGACCCGACGACACGACCTTTAATAACAGCCTCCCTGCGGAAGTGAAGGTGGCTCAGGGCGTGCCGTTCTCTGACGGTTCGGAAGGACATTACTATGTGCGCCCGTTGATTGATGGCCGCGAGGTTGGCTGGTTTAATTTCGACTCAGGCGCGGACATGATGCAGATTGATGAGAAGATTGCCGACGAGTTGAAGATGCCTGTGCTCGGAAAGTCGCAGACGAGAGGCGCGGACGGCAAACCGATGCAGGTCACGATCCGTCAGGGCAAAACTTTTCAACTCGGGCGCATGATTTATAAAGACCCTTTCTTCCTCGCCTCAGACCTTTCAGACAAGAATGCGCCGCCCGGCGAGAAGCGCGCAGGATTTATTGGCTATCCGTTCTTTGCACGCGCCGTCGTTGAAGTAACGGGCGGAGGGAAGAGAATCGCCGTCTATGATCCGGCGAGCTACAAGCTTCCGAAGGGCAAGTGGCAGGAGCTTTCCTACATTGATTTGACGCCAGCCTCCATCTTCCGCTTTGAAGGCAACCGCGAGGGGCTTTTTCAGATTGACACGGGATATAGCGGCACGGTCACTTTCTATCGTGACTTCATCAACGAACAAAAGTTGCTGGAAGGGCGCGCGGTGAAAGAAGAGACTGCTATCGGTGCTGGCGGGACGTACAAATCCTATGTCGGCACAATCGAATGGTTTGAGCTTGCCGGACAGCGTTTCAAAAATCCGACCGCAGGGTTCAGGATGGAAGGCATGAGCCGCGAAGGTGGAGCCGGAGTCGTCGGACGCGATTTCCTGCGCGACTTCACCATCGTCTTCAATTACCCGGAGAGACGCATAGCCTTTATCAGATAGTCGCTCATCAGAAAATATTCTTGCCTCCGATTCTTCGTCTTCTCTTTGATGATTGAATACGTCTTGCTGTCTCTAAACACCCTCCTACCGCTCTTACTCGTGGTATATTGTTCTCAGTTAAAGCCTGAGAGTTTGAGGCGCTTATGTCCAGCCAACCTAAAACATTTATAACGCCTGAAGAATATTTGGCTCTTGAACGTGCGGCTGAAACCAAGAGCGAATATTTTAACGGCGAAGTGTTCGCTATGGTCGGCGCAAGCAGAAAGCACAATCTGATTGCTACAAACATTATTATAGAACTTGGTCGCCAACTAAAAGGAAAGCCGTGCGAGACCTACACCAATGACATGCGCGTGAAGATTCCGGCGACGGGTCTTTATACTTACCCGGACGTGGTTGTTGTCTGCGGCGAGCCGGAGTTTGAAGATGAGCATGTTGATACGCTGCTCAATCCGACCTTGCTTGTCGAAGTGCTCTCTCGTTCAACGCAATCTTATGATCGCATCGAGAAGTTTGGTTACTATCGCACGATTGAGTCTCTCGCCGAATACCTGTTAGTGGCTCAGGACGAGTACAGGGTCGAGCAATACGTCAAGCAGGCAGACAAACGCTGGCTGCTCTCAGACGTGCGCTCGCTCGACAGCACAGTGGAGCTGGCGTCAGTGCTATGTGTGCTGCCCTTAACAGAGGTTTATGACAGAGTTGCCTTGCCTTAATCCTGCTTTCAATCCTTGCTCAAAGTAAACAACTTGACATCTCATATCTCTTCTCTAGTATCAGAAACTTGTATGAATGAAGTGGTCATCATCGGCGGTGGCTTTGCGGGTGTGGAGGCAGCTTGGCAGGCTGCGTGCGCGGGGGCGCATGTGGTGCTTTACGAGATGCGGCCTGTGGTCAAGACGCCCGCACATCGCACTGATCGCCTCGCGGAGATTGTCTGCTCTAACTCGTTAAAATCCGACGAGCCGGGCACTGCGCCGTATCTTTTGAAAGAAGAGTTGCGGCGCGGCGCGTCTATCGTGATGGAGGCGGCTGCGGCCACGCGCGTTCCTGCGGGCGCGGCCCTCGCCGTTGATCGCCAGAAATTTGCTGACTACATCACGGAGCGTATAGAGACTCATCCGAACATACGTGTCGTGCGCGAAGAAGCGACGCGCGTGCCGGAAGACAAGATCACAATCATTGCCGCCGGGCCGCTCTGCTCGGATGCGCTTGCCGAAGAGATCATGCGAATCACGGGCGATGATCAATTATATTTTTATGATGCCATCGCGCCGATTGTCGCGGCGGATTCGATTGACGAGAGCGTTGCTTTCAAAGCGGCTCGCTATGGCAAAGGCGGCGACGATTATCTCAACTGCCCTTTTGATGAAGAACAGTACGCCATCTTTTACCATACATTGATTGAGGCGGTGAGCGTGCCGCTACAGAGATTTGAAGAGACGCGCTGGTTCGAGGCTTGTCTGCCGATTGAAGAGCTGGCGCGGCGCGGCGTTGACACTCTTCGTTTTGGACCTATGAAGCCTGTCGGCTTGGTTGACCCGCGAACGGGCCGTCAGCCTTATGCCGCCGTTCAACTTCGTCAGGAAAATCTGATGGCGGATGCGTACAGCCTCGTGGGTTTTCAGAATCATCTGCGTTACGGCGAGCAGGCGCGCGTCTTGCGCTTGATTCCGGGCATGGAGCGCGCGGAGTTTTTGCAGTTCGGGCAGATACACCGGAACACTTATATACGTGCGCCGCGCGTGCTTGCGCCTACACTTCAGATGCGCGAGCGGCCCCATGTTTTTTTCGCGGGCCAGATTAGCGGCGTCGAAGGCTACGTCGAATCTGTCGCAACGGGCTGGCTCGCCGGACTCAATGCGGCCCGTCTGGCGAACGGACAGCAGTTATTGGAAGCTCCTGCGAAGAGCGCGACGGGCGCGCTGGCGCGCTACGTTTCGAGCGCGAAGACTGAGAACTATCAACCCGTCAACATCACTTTCGCGCTCTTAGAGCCGCTTGCTGAAGAAGAACGCCGCCGCATCAAACGTAAGCGCGAGCGTCACCAGCTTCAGGTCGAAATTGCATTGAAAGAGTGGGACAACTGGCTTAAGGCTTCACACTCTTCGTTCCAACCTTGCTGATACATGTCAGGAAAGATTAACCGCAAAGGGCGCAAAGAGTGCGCGCAGAGGACGCAAA
>JBAWGU010000899.1:0-3654 GCA_049593215.1 Pyrinomonadaceae bacterium | reverse complement strand
TCAATACGTAATCTCCGCGCGGCTCGGGCACGCCATGCCGCTCACGGGGTTCGGTCACGCCTCACGCATCACGCCCGGTTATGCGCACGCCACATGGGAAGCGATGGTAGCCGCAGTCGAAAGCCTTGAGCAGCCAATTCCGAAACAATTGCAACAGGCATTTAGTTCGGAGTCTGGCAAATCAGGCTGACGAGAAGAAGAATTGGGTGAAGGATAAGGAGGGCTAAATGTTGAAACCTCAAGACAAATAAAATGGTAGGCGCGTGGGGATTTGAACCCCAGACCCCTACCGTGTCAAGGTCAAACGGACAGCATTTAAGCACCTTCCCTCAAGTAATCCACACATATTTATAACTTCCCTTCCCGCGTTCCGTCAAAACCCGCCGCCGCCTACTTCAAAAAGTAGATAAAAAAGTAGATAGCGGCCTTTGACGGAAAGGACGTTGAAAGGATGGCACGCGAAAGGAAAGGCAGCATTGTCACACGCGACGGCAAGCTATATGCCCGCGTTCAATTCCAAGATGAGCAAGGCAAAAAGCGCGACCTATGGCGCAAAGCTGACAACCGCACACATGCACGAGAGATCATCCGCCAGCTATTAACGGAAATCGAAGCGACAACGACGAAACAGCTTGACGCAGCTAATATGACTTTTGCGGAATTAGCCGCGCACTACATCGAAAACTATTTAGGTGATGCTGTGTATGTTGGCGAGATGAAAGTTTCAGGCGTGCGCGGGCGCGTAGAAGCATTAGCGGAAGTTAAACCGCTCACCGCACACTTCGCCAAGCGCAAGATTCGCTCTATAACTTACGGCGACATTCGCGCTTTCAAACAGGATTTGTTGCGCACGCCCACGCGACACGGAAACCAGCGCGGACTAGCCAATGCGAATAAAGTCTTAGGCAAGCTACGGCGCATGTTTAATATTGCCGTGCGTGAGCAGTGGCTATCCCGTAACCCGTTCAGTAATGGCGAAAGCCTTATCAGCACTGAGACACCCCGCACGCGGATACTAAGCCGCGATGAAGAGGCGCGGCTATTCGATGCCATAGACGCCGAGCCGTTGCGGGCGCACTTGAAAGGCATCTGTCTGATTGCCCTAGATTGCGCCTTACGGAGCGGCGAAATCTTTACGCTCACATGGCAGGATGTTGACCTTGACCGTCGTACTATCACCGTTAAGGCTTTCAATTCCAAGACCGCGCGAGCGCGTACAGTGGCAATGACAACCCGCCTATATGAATGGTTAATGACGCATTGGTTAGCTTCATCGCAAGACCAAAGCGGGCGCGTCTTTAATGTCCGCGTAACTATCAAGACCGCATTCAGGAAAGCATTAAAGGTTGCGGGCATTCAGGACTTTCATTTTCACGATTGCCGCGCGACGGCAATCTCAAGAATGATTCAAGTAGGTATGCCGCCCGCAGAAGTGATGCGCGTATCTGGACATACTACCTTGCGCGCCTTTAGTGTCTATGTCCGCACAGACATTGATACAGCTTTCCGCGCCGCCGCTGCTTTAGATGCTTTCTATTCTCAAGCTACCGCGCCCATAGAAGCATCGCAAGCCATAAACTGACCGCCAGACGAGTAAGCGAACAAAGCCCGCCTGTAGCGTTTATTGCCTTCAGGCGGGCGTATTCTTTCTATGGTTTGTCTTATATTAGCTAAGCTTGTGCGGCCATACCTTCCTTAAAATCTCTTTCAAATGCAAGGTCAGGATATATACGATAGAAATTCAGATAGTTGTTGCTTGCCCAACTAGTTGAATTGACTATCCAGATTTCATCAACTTTCGATAGTTCTTGGAAATCTTTACCAACAGATTTTATTGTCTCATGGGTCTTATAGTGTGCGTGAAGAAAACCCTCTTCTTCAAAAAGTAGAATTCGCTTGTCCGCCGCCGTGCCGACAAGTTTGGGAAGTTTCTTAGTCATCGCTATCCGCACCACTTCAGAAAGCGTTAACGGCGGTTCATAGCGTCCAAAAAATATCTTTCCTTCATCGCTGGGAAACTCCGTCTTAACGACGGCGACAGGGAGTTCAAAGGAAAGAGTTGGAATGATATGGTATGAACGTCCAACTGGAAACGCGCTTATATTATCGTGCAGCCAATCGCGTAAGTTTGGATTAATCGCTAACCAATCAACGCCCTTCGGAATAGACCCAACTTGAAAATATATTTCAACCATATATTCGGGTAGTCTTAACGATGAATCCTTCTCAAGTGAACCTATGGCGGTAAGAAACCGCAGGGTATCTTCTTTTTCACCAAAGAAGGGCTGAAGTAGGGTGTGCTCAATAGCAAGGCTTACCCCTGATTCGTCAAACGCGATGGCTTCAACAGCGGGCATATTCCTTTCAATTTGGTCTATCCATCTATTAACTTTGAACGTGCTATTAAGTAGAAAGAAAAAAGTTCTTTGACAACTCAGTCATGTGGTTAACCAGAAGTTGCCCGATAAGACACCGGCTTGCCGCAAGCGTTGCTGGCGCGATAAGCCGAGGACGTACTGACATGCATTATCGGCAGAGTCATCAATCGAGCGCGTTCTTTGATTGGCTAAGGCTTGCCTCTTCATGTGTCGCCACAGATGATCCATGGCATTAAGTTCCGGCGTTGCTCTAGGTAAGAGCCGTACTTCGATGCCTAAGTCAGCCGCCAGTTCCATGCTCTCTTGAGCGGTGTGCGGCGTCCCACGATCTTCAAACAGGATGATGTGCCAACCGCGCCAATGTGCCCGCACCATCAAGAGCAAAGCCTGAGGCGTATCTTGATTCCATTCCGCTGTAATGAGCAGCAGGGCATCTCCGCTGCTGATATTGATAACTCCGTGCCGAATGCGCTTCTGGCGGTTGCCGGTAATCGGCACTTGGCATTGCTCTCCAATCCGGCAATAGCAACTGTAGAGCGGCGGTGTCTCAGTGATGATCGTCTCATCGAGCATCAGGATAACGGTGCGCTCTCTGCCCAAAAGCCCGCGTTTTAGCCCCCTTTGGCTTGCCGCCACGTCTCAGGACGCAAGGCTAAACGATGGCGTGGACGCTTCCACCGCATCTGCAAGCGACCAATGGCGAACGAGATGCTCTTACTTGAAACCATGATCTGATGCTCCTCAGACAGGTAGGCTTGCAACAGAGGGGCTGTCCAGATGGTCGCACGCTAGCCAAGTTCACGCGGATCTGTTTCGACGACCTCTGCGATCAGAGGATCAATAATACCGTGTGCCGTGCGCGGTCGCCCCGAACGCGCGCCATCAGCCAGCCGCGCAGAAAGTGAAAGCTCGGCGCGCTGTTGAAAACGCTCAAGCCAGTTCTAGACGCTCTGGCGTGAGACGAAGAGGCGTTGTGCGATCTCGTCAATGCTCACGGCTGCGACGAACCACTTGACGGCTTGTGCGCGACACAACAGCCGAGCGTCATGCGTATGGCCGATGAGCCATTCGAGTTCGGTGTGCTCTTTACGACTGAGTTTGAAATGAGTCATCCTTTTGCTCAACAGTTTATCGCTGCTCCAATGACTCATTAGACCTGTTGCGTGATAAGGCAGCCTGATGAAAGCAAAGCTGCCGCTCACATCGTTCGAGTTACAATTGCAACCCTGTTCTTTGAAAGATTCTCTCGTAAGCTCTTAGGTTGACCAAGCCTCCC
>JBAWGU010000898.1:0-6138 GCA_049593215.1 Pyrinomonadaceae bacterium | reverse complement strand
TCTGTGAGCGTCAGGCCCTCTTTTTCGTAGGCAGCATCGCCGAACATCTTTTCAAGCATCGCTCCGGTGAGAAGCGATTCGGCCAGACGGCGCAGATTCGGCGGCATCACCGTGAGTGCGTCAGACTCTCTTTCTACTGCTGCGTGTTCCGCGAGCAGTTGAAATTCTGCGCCGCAGAAATCGCACGCAGAGAGGTGAGACTCGATCCATGCGCCCTGTTCTGCTGCGTCTCTGGCTTCGCGGTATGCGAGCAGGGCTTCAGAAGTAGGGCAGGTTGCTTGTTTACAGAAATGAACTATGCTCGTTGAGTACATTTGTAAGACCCCTCCGCATCCGCACACGTGACGGTTCCGCATAAAATACGGTTTGACCAGCATCGAAGCGCCGCTCGAAGACCACGTAGCAAGGTAAGGGGCAAGAAAATTGCGAGGCATAACAATTACAAACCCTGACGGGCGCTTTCGCTTGGTCACAGAAAATAAAGCTTTAATGCCCTCTCGCTTCCATAACTTTCAAGCGCCGCCCGCCCCTTTTCTTCATGCAGAATCAATATTTAACCCTTCGTGTAAAAAGATGTTGCTCATTTTTCGTTTTGCTGATAACATCTTTTCTGTCAGTCAGGGAGCCAAGCCTGCTCCTTGATTTCCCTTCTCGGATGATCGCGCCTTTCCCTTTCGCGGTCATTAGGTAGCGCGCCACTTCTCTGAAGGTTCACAAGAGCGAAGACCTGCGGATTGCAGAGGTTATCTTCACAAGTGAAATATAGGGACCACCGCCGCCAAAGCCGATTGTGCGCCTCCTCTGGAAACGGACGCCACGCCAAGCCGTTTCCTCCAACTCCAACAAAGCAGTGCCACTCTTAGCTGGTCTTTTCCGTCAAAGACTCTTTAGTAGCCCAAGAAGCCGGACGCGGATGTTTAGAATCATCAACGGCAATTTCCCGAAAAGCCCGACAATGTGATAGAAACGCTTGTAACTAGCCGATAGCCCGTGAACGGCGACCACGACTTATAACTGTGAAATCCACCGGCCATAATCAACAGAACGATTCCGCGCTGAGCGCGATAGGAGAAGAGCAGCCGCGACCTTCGCGCGCTTCAAGGAGCGGGCACTGGGTTGAGAGCCTGCGCTGCTCTGATGTCAACCGCCTCTGGGCGGAACTCCATCGCATCGTCAGCCATCACCCGCTTGTGCGCGCGTCGCGCAACGCAGGACTGCTCGTCGAAGAGGGCGCGCACAACGCTTACACAGACCTCACGCAGGAACTCTTCGTACAACTCTTAAGCAAGAGCCGCTTCCAGCACTATCTCGACACGGAGATGACAGACTCCGAGATTGAATGCGAGATAGGACAGATCGAGCTAACGAACCTGTTGACGGCTGAGCTACGCAAACGCCATCCTGAAAGCTATCGCCTCGCGCGCCGCATCTCCACCATCATTCAATCGAGCGCAAACTTTCGTCGCTTTGATTTGACGGGCCGCGATGAAGAGCCGCATCGTCGTCTAGCGGATCGTATCTACGGCTTGAGCGAATGGCCGGAAGGAAAACGCGGTCGTGATTCGCACGATCTTGAGCAGAGAATTCAGATGATCCCTGTGCGCCAGCGCGACACGCGCATGGTCGGCTGCACGGGAGATTCGCAAATTGTTATCAGCAATTCCGACCTTGAAGATTTAATCATCTCCGTTCTGGATGCTGCGGACGCGCCGGTTGACGTGCGTATGCTGCGCAGCCTCGTGATGTCGCGCCTGCCTGTGATGGACATTTATCTGGTCCCGCTTGGCGGAGACGACTCGGACGAGAATGGAAACCAGTTCGAGCCTGTTGACGGATGCGAAAATCCTGAACAGGGCTTGTTGCGCCGCGAGTCTGAACGCGAAGCCGCGACTTTCGTGGACCAGTTTCTGCGCGGCCTGCACGAGACTGTGCGCGGCAAGGTCAAACAATATAATCGTATGCTGGGCGTCCTGTGGCATTGTTATCTGAGTCCTGACCACTCGACGCAACTTGAAGTGGCAGCCACGCTGGGCGTTTCCGATTCGCTCGTCTCTGATTATCGCCGCCGTATCGAACAGGAACTGCGCGCTCTCTCGTTTTCCGAGATAGAAGAAGCGCGACGCTTCGAGATGGCTCTGCGAGAGAGAGTGCGCGCCCTCGTCACAGATGGAGAGAGTGTCGCGGTCTAGGCCGTTCGCCTCTGGAAGTGACTTGATCACGATGCGTGCAAGTCGCTACCAATTCTTTGAGGTGGCTTGAGTCTGGATGTGAAGCTGCGCGCCTGATCTCTTCGTTGAAGATTGGTCTGCTTGACGCTTCCTTTTGCCTTTACCTATAGTTGCGGCTATGTGCTCGACCAATGAGGCAGCCAGTGAAACGATTTCGGATTCTGATTTTCTCCTCCATGTCGCCGCCCGACCTCTTACGTCTGTTGCGGCGGCTCGCGCTTGATCTCCCGGAGGTGGAAATCTGCGGCGTGCTGTACGAGCACCCACGGCCTCCGCTAGCTTTGAAGAAGAGAATCAAAAGGGCTGGCAAGCTACTTCGTCATCCGGATTTTCTGCGCTTCGTAGCGCATCAAGCAGGGCAGCAGTTGCAGCGTCGCTCACTTAATCTTTTTGACAAGCTGCTTCGCACGGTTCACGCCGCTCCCGCAAATCCTAACGGCACGCCTGTTTCTCTTGACGAGTTGGCGCAGGACTGTCTTTCAAAGGGCATCAGTTTCCATGTCACCGACGACATACATGCGGAAGAGAGCCTCTCTTTCGTCCGCGAGTTGCAAGCTGACTTGGGATTGATTTACGGGACGCGCATTCTGAAGGCACAGCTTTTCAATCTTCCCCGAAAAGGTTCCATCAACATTCACCAGCATAAAGTGCCTGAATACAGGGGCGGCGGGCCTGCCGGCATCTGGGAATTGCGTGACGGCAAACGTGAAGCAACCGTCACGGTTCATCGCGTGACGCAGGCAGTGGATGGTGGAAACATTCTTGGCGAGCGCACGTTTGCCATTGACCCGTTTGATACGCTTGAGAGCGTCGGGCTGAAGGCAGATGTTCTCTCGCTTGACCTCATCACAGAGGTGCTGAGAGCCGAAAGTCTAGGCTCCGGTTCCGAGACGCCGCAACGGGCGGAAGGCACTGTCTATAAGGGATACCAGCCGCACCAGCTATTTGCCATCGAGCGAAAATTTCGCGCGGAAAGGGAGAAGTACAAAGTTGTGCGCGGGCGTCCCTTTCATAAGCTCGCAGTACGCGCTCTGGCTTATCCAAAGATATTGGTCCAGAATCGTCGTCGCCGGAAAGAGGGAAATTTTCCCGTCGTTATCCTTTATCATCATGTCATCACAGACAAACCGAAAGCGATGGGACTCTCCACCGAAGCGTTTGCGCGCCACGTTCGCTTTCTAAAAAAACATTACAGAATCGTTTCGCTCCCCGAAGCTCTGAAGATGCTGAGAGCGGGCCGCGTTGACGCGCCGACAGTCGTGCTGACTTTCGACGACGGTTATGCGGAAAACTTTCTCTGCCTGCGCGCTGTCGCCGAAGCGGAAAACATTCCGGTCACCCATTTTGTCTGCACGCAAAGGGTCGCAGAGGGCGCGGAGTTTGACCACGACACGGAGGTTGGAGAGAGAGGTTTTACGGCGTTCAGTTGGGAGCAGATCAGGTACATGGAGCGTCACGGCGCGACCATCGGCAGCCACACGCGCAACCACCTAGACTGCGGCTCGCGCGACACGTCTCTGCTAGCTTACGAAATCGCAGGCTCTCACGAAGACTTGAAGAAAGAACTGGGCCATACCTCGGATTACTTTGCTTTTCCAAAGGGACACCGTGAGAATATATCCGGGGAAGCGATGGAGCTTGCAAAGGAGAGTTACCCGTACATCTTTTCCGCGTATGGCGGGGTCAACTACGGGCCTCTCTCTACGCCCTGCGAAGTTTACAGGTGTGCCCACCCTGCTTCGCTCTGGGAGTTGGAATTGTTGCTGCAATCGGTGCTGGAATTTCCTGTCCGTAGCGCGCCCGCACAGGAGCAGCCCGCGCTGCGCGCAGCAGAGAGTCTGGCTCTGCTCACCGATACGTCAAGCGACATGGAATAGAGAGCATCCGTCCTGAACTAAGAGAGTGCCGCCGATGAAGCAAGGCCGCGACATTGTTGATTATGAGCCGGTGACTCGTTCGCACCCCGCATGGGCGAGCGACCCGTTGGCGGAAGAATGGCTGCCGCGCTCCGGCTGGCATGAGACGGAAGAGCTTGCTGGTGAAACTTCTCAAACGGAGATAGAAGATGCGCCACGTGTTCTGAAGAGAGCGGCGGAGAGCATAGCGCGCCCAGAGACTTTAAGCGAGAAGGCGAAGAAAACGTGGGCCTCTCTCAAGCGCGGGCACATGCTCGCATTTCTGGGCCTTTTTCTCTTCACCATTGCCGTCTATTTTCGTCCTTACGAATTCACGCCAGCACTCGCGTGGACTATGAACGCGCCTTACTGGCTCGCGCTCTTCACGCTCGGGGTCTTCTTTCCAAAGCAGTTCATGCTCGAAGGCAATCTGACGGCGCGTCCGTTGGAAGTCAATCTCATCCTGCTCTTATCAGTAATCGCGCTCGTAGCGATGCCTATCTCCGTCAGCTTCTCAAACTCGTTTGCTTACTTCAAAGACATCTACATCAAGATCGTCTTGATGTTCATCGTGATGGTCAACGTGCTGAGGACTGAACGGCGGCTCAAAGCGTTTCTGTTTCTCGCGCTCCTCGTCGCCGTCCTGATGAGCGTGAACGCTCTGAACGATTATCTCACGGGAAATTTCACCGTCGAAGGTTATCGCGTCACGACGAAGATTGGCGTGCATGGCATGTTCGGCAATCCTGACGACATGGCGCTGCATTTGGTGATGATGCTGCCGATTGCCGTCGCGCTCGCTTTCAGAACTCACAACCCTGTGCATAAACTCATGCTCGCAGGTTGCGCCGTCCTGATGTTCTCAGGGATTCTCGTTTCGTTTTCGCGCGGCTGCTTTCTGGGATTCGTGGCGATGATGGCTGTGCTGCTGTTCAAGCTTGGTCGTCGCCAAAAGCCGCTCGTCGCGGTCCTCTTCGTTCTCTGCATCGTGGCGTTTATCGTGCTCGCGCCGGGCGGATTCGGGACGCGCATTCTCTCCATCTACGATCACAGCCTTGATCCTGTCGGCTCAGCCACCGCGCGTAGCGGTCTGCTCATGCGGTCCATCGTCGTGTCTATCAGGCATCCTCTGCTTGGCGTAGGCATCGGCAACTTCCCCATCGTTTCGATTCAAGATCAGGTCAGCCATAACGCTTACACTCAGGTCTCAGCCGAGCTGGGTGTCACCGCGCTTCTGGTTTATATGCTGTTCATGCTGACGCCGCTTCGACGCCTGAGCCGCATCGAGCGCGAGACCTACGCGGATCGCAGCCACTCGCGTTTTCACTATCTGGCAATAGGTCTTCAGGCAAGCCTCGTCGCCTACATCGTCGCCAGCTTCTTTTATTCCGTAGCCTTCAACTGGAACATCTACTACCTCGTCGGCTACGCCATCTGTGTCCAACGCCTTTATGAAGGAGGACGGAAAGAGACAGGATAATGATGAGTGCTGAGTACTGAGTACTGAGTGCTGAGTTAAAGACAAAAAAGCTTTTCTCACAACACTCAACGCTCAGTACTCAGTACTCAGCACTTTTTTTATGCTTGGTCTGGTAGCCAAATTTATTTTCTGGTTGAGTGTGGCGGCGCTCGGCTATACGTATGTCGGCTATCCGCTCGTGCTGTTTCTGGTGAGCAGCCTGCGCCCGCGCGGCGTGCGTCGCGGTGAGATGTTGCCGATGGTGAGCGTGATTATCACTGCGTACAACGAGGAGCGAGACCTGAGAGCGAAGCTTTTGAACACGCTTGCGCTCGATTATCCGAAAGAGAAGCTGGAGATTATCGTCGCTTCGGATTGTTCGACAGATCGCACGGAGGAGATTGCGAGAGAGTTTGCGCAGAGCGGCGTGCGCCTTCATCGTCAAACGGAGCGGCTGGGCAAGACCGCCGCGCAGAATGCAGCCGTCAAGGTTGCGCGCGGCGAGATCATTCTCTTTTCCGATGCGACGACGCTTTACAACGCGGACGTGCTGCAC
>JBAWGU010000897.1:0-1799 GCA_049593215.1 Pyrinomonadaceae bacterium | reverse complement strand
CAATCAGGCTCGGCTCCGGCGCGCGCCGCGCCTGCCTGACAGTCGCCACATGATCTATGTTGACGTTGAGTCTTGCGGTCATAGAACTATTATCAGTTGGAAAATCATTCGCCGGATTCTAAATCCTGCTCGCGGGCTTTCTGCGCCAGATGCCAGAGCCGCAGGTATTCGTCTTGCACAGATTCATTCAAACGCTCACCCAACTGAGCGGGTAGGTCAAGCGTCTCAATTAACTGTTGCACATCGGCCAGGTCTCGCAGTTGGCGATGCTCTGCGCTCAGGCCCGATGCGAGTTTGAGTTCAATCAGAGTCTCCAGACGCACAACGCGGCACGCGCCCGCATCTATTGCCACATCCTCAGGCACGGGAAACACAATCGCTTTAGGCTTACCGTCTCCCGGATATTCTCCGGTGGTAATGATTTCAACTTTAACTCCGGTTTCGGTATCACGGAAATGCTTGCGCGCGCCCGGAAAGAGCGGCACATACCCGCGCCCCACCAGCTCTTCATGAAATTTTTCAAGACCTTCACGTGTCAACAGCAAGTCCACATCCTGTGTGGGCCTTACAAATCCGTGTAGAGCGAGGGCCATGCCACCGATGACTGCATAATCAATCTGCTCCTCTGACAAACGCCGTACCAGATTACGCAATGTCTGTTGTACCGGACTCGTGTTCATCAGAAATTCATCCACCTGCCGCAGCGCATCAAATCCTGTAATGTTAGCGTTAAGTCTCTGGCTCATAACTCTTAAATACAAATGACAGGTGACAAGTGACAGGATAAAACTGTTCGTTTTGATTATCACTTATTATTGGCGGCTGTTAAAGCGTCCGCAAATCCGGTTGATTCAGCATTCGTCTCCGTATCAAGGCCGGGTTGCGGCGCTTCTCTCTCCTGCGCTATTAACTCGCGCACGTCGTTGATGGCTTTGTCGTAGCTGCCGCGCCCGACGCCCGCGCGCACCGTGCGGACTTCATCGAGCAGGCGCGGCGTGTCGCGCCAGACGCTCAGCTTGCTGCCTTCATTATGGTCCCAGCGCACGGGAATCTCTTTCAAGCGCAGACCCGCGAGATGCGCAACGTATAGATATTCAACGTCAAAGCCGAAGCGTTCAATCGCGGCTGCTTCGATAACGGGGCGGCAGACGCTCATGCGAAAAGCCTTGAAGCCGCACTGCGTGTCCCAGAACGGAAGATGCGTGGCGAGACGCACGACCAGATTGATGATGCGTCCTCCCTGCTCTCTTCTCCAGGGTTGATGCACGCCTATCAGACTGCGGTTGAGAGCGCGCGAGCCGAACGTCAGATCATATTCGCCTCGTTCGATGGGCGCGACGAGTTTGGGCGTTTCCGTAATCGGCGTCGAAAGGTCTGCATCCGTGAAGAGCGCAACGCGGCCACGAGCGGCGAGCAAGCCTGCGCGCACGGCGTGCCCCTTGCCGCGATTCGGCTGGACGCGAATCAATCTCGCGCTCACCCTGCGAGCATGAGAGAAATGCTGTTCGGCAATCTCTGCAGTGTTGTCGCTTGAGCCGTCATCCACAACAACCAATTCGCTCTCCGGCACATCTTTATTGAGGTAGTCGAAGACATCCACGAGCGTCTGCCCGAGCCGCGCCGATTCGTTGTAGGCGGGAATGATGATTGAGAGGGACGTTGGCATTTCAATCGTGAATCGTAAATGGTGAATCGTGAATCGTCAAACTAAGATTTATGAGCGATTTCTATCAGGGTGAGTGTTAATGGAACAAGTAGTTTCACGCAAAGGCGCAAAGGCGCGAAGAAAAGCACGCAAG
>JBAWGU010000896.1:0-12106 GCA_049593215.1 Pyrinomonadaceae bacterium | reverse complement strand
TCATGTCTTCCCATGCTTCGCGTTTCTTGGAGGGGTCGCGGAGCAGGTAGGCGGGGTGAAAGGTGGGCATGACTTTGATGCCTTTGTAGTCTTGAAACTGCCCGCGCACTTTTGTGATGCCGACTTTGGTTTCGAGCAGATTGTGCATCGCGGTGTTGCCGAGCACGACGATCACTTCGGGTTGGACGACGGCAATTTCGCGTAGGAGAAAAGGCTTGCACGTGGCGGCTTCGGCGAGCAACGGCGTGCGATTCCCCTGCGGGCGACAGCGATTGACGTTGCCTATGAAAACGTCTTCGCGTTTCATGCCGATGGCTTCGATAATCTTGTTGAGCAGTTGGCCTGCGCGCCCGACGAACGGACGGCCAGACGCGTCTTCATCTGCGCCGGGAGCTTCGCCTACGAACATCAGGCGAGCTTTGCGATTGCCTTCGCTGTTGACGATGTGCGTGCGCCCTTCGCAGCAGAGCGGGCAGCGCATACAGACGCCTATGTCGTTCCAGATGTCTTCGAGCGTCTCGTCTGCACGCGGCAGGCTCTCGTCGTCTGCGGGCGTGATTTCGCCAAAGAGCGTCTCCTGCGGTGGCGGGGGAACTTCGTCCGGATATTTTTTCGCAGTTCGTTTAGCCATCTCTGTTTGCTCGAATGAAGGGGGAGCAGCAGGAGCAACGCGCTCGCTCTCCTCTTTGTGCCGCGACACGCCTTTCTGCTTTTCAGTTAAAGAAGCTTCCGCTTTAGCTGCTGCATCCGCGTTGCGTCGAAGCGCGGCGATTTTCTTTGACGCATCGGTTTCAATTTTGGACCACTCTTCAGCACGCGCAGTTGGTTGCTCCGCGTTAGCAAGTGCGTCTTCGTTGTGCTCGACGGTTTTGACGCCGAGTTCGCTCAAGTAGGAAAGATACTCGCCAGCCGCGCGTGCCAGCGCAAGAATCTCTTCCGTGTCGGTTTTCTCTGATGCCATCCAGAGCAGATGATGACACGTCTTGTTCGCAGGATTCAAATGCTCGCATGATTGCGACGACTGAGATTCAAGTCAGAACCGCCTGCGGTAGCGGGCGGGTGATGCTGCGACGGACGATCCGCCCACTACCGCAGGCGGTTCTGACTCGTTGACCGAACTATCTCTGCGCGAATTGTTGCACAGCGAATCTGACTCCGAAGATCAAGAGGCCAAGAAACCCGCCGAGCACTGCAAGTCCGAGGGGAAGCATGAAAAGCGATGTGCGTAGCAACACGAACGGCAGCATCATGAGGGCCGCGCCCGTCGCACCATGTACAAGCAAGCCTCTGGCCCAGAAATTTTTTGAAGCAGGCCAGCGAGGTTTTGATCTACGCAATTCCGAAAGGCTCGCGCCAAGAAACGCGCCGAAGATCATGTCACGCAAGGCGACCAGCAGCAGAGCCAGCGCGAATTCATCCCACGCATAAGGCTGCGTCGTCCATTCCATCCAGCGTGCCAAAAGACCAACGCCGACACTCAAAAGCAAACAGAGAATCGCAAAGACGAACCCGTAGATCAACACAGGCTTGAGACCTGTGACAATGCCGCCTTCCACCTTTTGCTCATCGCGCGCAACGATGAGAGGCGGCTGCATTGCAATCGTCTCTTGTCTCACTTCAACTGTTCCTCCAGCCTGCGGCGCAAGCACCGTCGGGGAATACGGAGAATGAGAAGCGACAGTTGGCGGCGTCTGGCTGGTTGCTGTTTCCCTGGCGGCTGCAATCAAGGGCTGCGGCTGCTCTCTTGCAATCAACGGCTCGCACTGGTCCATGACTGCTATTTGATTAGCAGGCGGCGCATCCTGCTTTTGCGTCTCAAAGCCTTTGGCTGCGAGGGCCGCGTAAAATTCCTGATAAAGCTCCTGCACGGATTGCTGCCGTTCGTCAGCGCGCTTGGCTAATGAGCGTTCGATGACGCGGGAGAGCGCAGGCGAAAGGTCGGGGCGCGATGCGCTGAGCGATGGAGGCGGCGCGACGAAATGTTGATGAATAATCTGGCCCTGCGATTCGCCTGAGAAGGGCATTGCGCCCGTGAGCATCTGGTAGAGCATCACGCCCAGAGAGTAGATGTCTGTGCGCCGATCAATGCGCTCGCCGCCGAGTTGTTCGGGCGACATGTAGTAGAGCGTGCCCGCGATGCGGCTCGCGGCGGCGGCAGACGAAGAGTCAATAACTTTTGCGATACCGAAATCGAGCACCTTGACGTGCAAACGACCCGCGCGTCCCAGATGTATGTTTGAAGGCTTGATGTCGCGGTGAATCACTCCCGCATCGTGCGCAGCTTGAAGCGCATCGGCGATTGAAGCGAGCAGGACGGCTGTCTCTTCAGGCTCAAGCGTAGGGCGTGCGCGTAGCTCATCGTCGAGCGTGCGGCCTTCCAGCCATTCCATGACGAGAAAAGCGAAGCCAGCCTCCTCGCCAGTGTCCGTGACGGCAACGATGTTGGGATGCGTCAAGCGTCCGGCGGTGAGCGCCTCGCGTTGAAAAAGCTCGCGCGCGTCGCCCATATCGCTTTCCTGAATGTCCGGCTTCAAAACTTTGACGGCCACTGTGCGTCCGAGCCTCGTGTCGGTTGCGCGATAGACCGCGCCAAAACTTCCCGCGCCCGCAAACTCTTCGAGGCGATAACGCCCGACGAACGTCTCGCCCGTCAAACGGTATGGGTCGCGTCGCGGAGAAGCTGTCATCTCTGGTCTCTTCTCTCCGTTGAGAAAATTTAAGTCCGGGCGTTTGAGCTTGCGACGTTTGGCGTGCGTCTTGAATCAGCATGGCGAAGCCGCACAACCTCGTCCAGAATACGATGCGCCGCATCAAGCTTGGACATCAGAGACAACTCGATAGGAGCATCCTGATCGCGCGTGATGATGGTCACGATATTTGTGTCTGTGTCGAAGCCTGCGCCCTCGCGCGTGATGTCGTTGGCGACGATGGCGTCAAGATTTTTGCGTTCGAGTTTCTCACGCGCGTGCTGCAAGACGTTTTCAGATTCGGCGGCGAATCCGATGACGAGCAAGCCGCCACGCCCTTTTGTCTTTGAAACTTCGGCGAGAATATCCGGCGTCGGCTCAAGCTTGAGCGTGAGATTGTCGTTCGTTTTCTTAATCTTGCTCGAAGCAGTCAACGCGGGGCGGTAATCTGAAACGGCTGCGGCAGCGATGAAGATAGTGCTGTCGGCAATCTCTTTCAACACACTCTCGCGCATCTCTGCGGCTGAGAGCGCGCGAAGTATGCGAACATTTGAAGGCGCGTGCGCGCTCGTTGCGCCAGCGACGACTGTGACCGAAGCGCCGCGAGCGCGTGCAGCTTCGGCCAGCGCGAATCCCATACGCCCGGATGAGCGATTCGAGAGATAACGCACAGGATCAATCGCTTCCTGCGTCGCGCCAGCCGCGATCAAAATTTTCTCGCCCGCAAGATCAGCAGTTTTTAGTCGCTCCGATTCTTTCAAAATTTCCAGAGCGGCAGCGACAATAATCTCAGGCTCGCTCAAACGTCCCGGCCCGATTGTGCCGCAGGCCATCTCGCCCGAATCCGGCTCAACTATCCTCACGCCGTCGGCGCGAAGTTGCGCGAGGTTGCGCTGCGTCGCCGGATGATTCCACATCGTTGTGTTCATCGCGGGCGCAACCAGCACGGGCGCGTTTGAGGCCAGATAAGTGGTCGAGATAAAATCGTCTGCGATGCCGCGCGCAAACTTGGCGATGATGTTGGCTGTGGCGGGCGCGACGAGGAGCAAGTCAACTGTTTGCGAGAATGTGATGTGCGCGATAGGGTCAGGATTGTCAGGAGCGTAATCGTCAACGACGACGTGTGCGCCGGAGAGCGCGCGGAAGGTGAGCGGCGTGATAAAAGCGCAGGCGTGTTTCGTCATTGCTACGCGAACTGTGCAGCCCGCGCGTTGAAGGCCGCGCAAAACTTCTGCGGCTTTATAAGCGGCGATTCCGCCCGTGACGCAGAGCGCGACGCGCTTGCCCTCTAACTTCAGTGAAGAGGAATCCTCTGCCATAGTTTTGCAATGAAAGAATAACTCGACTCTTAAGCAGAAAGAAATGTAACATCGCTTGAGGGCGCACGCAACGCAGACCCTGCGCCGGAACTGTCTCCAACTTGAAGCATTGCGACATGCGTCTGTGATAAACTTTCTGAGTACCCCCCGAAGAGAACTTGACGGAGCAACCCCAGCTCGCCGTAGTATGAAACAGCTTGGAACATTGAAGCGAGAGTGTGTCATGTTTATGAGAGTCGGGGCGTTGTTGATAATCTGCGCCGCTTTAAGCGTCTCTGTCAGCGGGCAGGCGGTCAGGTCATCTCAGGATGCAGAGTTTGGTCCTGTCGTTCGCGCTTATCTCGGCTACCTGCGAAACGAGCAAGAGGTCGTGGATGATCGCGTCAGCAGGCACGAAGTCAACGCCGCTTACTATCGCCGCAACTCGAATCGCATACGCGCGCTGCGGCAGATAGCAATTCGCATCGCTGAAGAGAGTCGCAACGATTACCTTCCGGAACTGGAAGCCGTGGCGCGCGACGAGATGCGTCTGCTCTTCGAGAATCCGCCGAGGCCCGGAACATTTCGTGAAGGCGATGTGCTGCAAAACACTTTCAGATTTCTGGGCGTGGTGCGCTCAGGCGAAATCTTCTACGTCTTCGCGCGGCTTGACCCATACGAGCAGGCGGATTTGATGGCAAAGGATAAATCCATGAATGCGGCGTCTGTGACCACAACGAATGCGACAGCGTCGCCTCCGTCTTCAACTTCGCCAAACGCTGTCAACACAAGTCGCCCGCGACGCGCGACAACGCCTTGAAAGATTCAAAGAAACTTTTTTCGCCCCCGACGATGAAACAGCCGTCTTTCTTCGATAAGCAAACAACGCGCGAGACAGTTGATCTTGAGCGCGTAGTGCTCTATGCGCTCGGCAATTTTCAGGCGCGCGGAAAAGTTCTGGCGGAGCGCGACCTGCCTTTGGATCGTTTACGCGGCGCGCTCAAACGCGCTGCCGAAGCCTTTGACTTGGAAGAGTTGACGGACGAGAGTGCGGTTGCGATTTTGAGCAGTTTGGGAGCCGAAGTGCGTCGCGTCCCTTCATTTGTCGCCAAACATCCCTTTCGTGTCATCGTCCCACCGGACCTTGCGGAACGAGCGCGCAAACTTTTTTCAAAGATAGTCGAGGAGCGTAAGGCTGCATCTTCGAGAGAAGCTTTCTCAGGATGAATCATTAAGGTGTTTGTGTCTTGCGCGGGGCTGTGACAAAAAAGACACGGTTTTACAGCGAAGTCACTGTAAAAAAAGCGTGTTGCGCGAGCAGATAGTTAGAAAAGTTTATTGACATAGGGCAGGGATTCGTGTAAAAAGACCAAGACAAAGAAGCCCACAGTGGCTCAATATCCACGTCTTTTTAAGAAGTTGTTTAGGCGCGGGCAGTCTTGGTCGAGACGGTTCCAGCGAGAATAGGATCAAATACCGTCTCACGCGAGTCTAAGAAACTTGCGGCGCGCTCTCGAAATTTCTTGTTCACTTTACGGGAGGAAAGTTAATGATTAGCAGAATTTGGAGCCGAAAGTCCATCGCGTTCTGCCTGGCTGTTACTGTCTTGAGCTTGTACTCGATGGTAGCGCTGGCAACGCAGGGACAACAAGGGCCGTCAGGCGAATTGTCAGTTTCCGGTCAAGTCACCGTCAACGGACAAAACGCAATCTCAGGCGCGACCGTCTTCTCCGACAGCACCGTCACGACAGCCAAAGGCTCAAGCGCGGTGGTCAGTCTGGGTAAACTCGGTCGGGTCGAACTTCAACCGGATTCAAGCCTCAAGCTTGCTTTCAACGAGACCAGCATCAATGGAATGCTCGATGCCGGACGCGTGAGAGTTTCAACCCCTGCGGGCGTTTCCGTCAACATCACGACCAAAGATGGCACGGTTGTCGCAGACGGTAGCCAGGCGACGGCGTTTACGGTTGATACAGAGTGCGGCAACACAGTTGTGATGACGCAAACCGGATCGGCGACGCTCCGCGCTGGCAACAAGACCACGCAGATTGCCGCAGGCCATGACGCTTCAGCCGGAACGGCACAGCCCGGCACGCGCTGCACGCGTCTGACGAGAGATGCTCCTTTTGGCTCGCTCAGTGGAGGCGCACTCGCAGCCCTCCTGCTCGCAGCCGGTGGCGCAGTGGCAGCAGCCGTCTTCGCTTCACGTCACAATAACAATCTGAACTTCGGCGGCACTGTCATTGAAATCAGTCCGACCAAGTAAGTGATTTAATAGAACAGCCTTGCACCGTGCAAACTTTTTGTCTGTGCGGTAAACTCTGACCTTGCGGGTCGCGCGCGCGCGTGTGGCCCGCAAGGTTTTGCTTGTCTTAAGCGATTTTCATAAACAGGTTAGCTTTCCGAAATGCACATTGCGGTTATTGGAACAGGGTATGTAGGGTTAGTCACGGGCGCTTGCTTCGCAGAGTTTGGCGTGGATGTGACATGCGTTGACGTAGATGCAGAGAAGATTACGCGACTTGGCAACGGCGTGATTCCTATTTACGAACCCGGCCTTGAGCAGTTGGTAGAAAAGAATACGCACGCGGGCCGCCTGCGCTTCACGACTGATTTCAGGTCCGCAGTCGAGCAGGCGCTGGTTATATTTTTAGCCGTTGGCACTCCCTCGAAAGAGGACGGTTCGGCAGACCTCAGTTATATTGAATCTGCCGCGCGCTCTATCGCCGAGCACATGAACGGCTACAAAGTCATCGTCACCAAATCCACTGTGCCGATAGGCACGGGCGAGCGCTTGCGCAAGCTGATACGCGAGCATCAGAAGACGCGCACGAATTTTGGCGTTGTCTCAAATCCTGAATTTTTACGCGAAGGCGCAGCCATCAACGACTTCATGCGCCCTGATCGCGTCGTCATAGGCAGCAGCGACGAAGAGGCCATCGCCATCATGCGCGACCTCTATCGCCCGCTCTATTTGATTGAAACGCCCTTCGTCACCACTTCGCTCGAAGGCGCAGAGTTGACCAAGTATGCTGCCAACGCTTTTCTCGCCACCAAAATCTCTTTCATCAACGAGATCGCCAACCTCTGCGAGAGAATAGGCTGCGACGTGCATGATGTGGCGCGTGCGATGGGCATGGATCGTCGCATCGGCAACAAGTTCCTGCATCCGGGGCCGGGCTTTGGCGGCTCTTGTTTTCCCAAAGACTCGCGCGCTCTGATTCACACGGCGCGTGAGTTTGGCAGCGCATCACGAATCATTGATGCAGTGATTGAAGTCAATTACCAGCAGCGCGCGATGATGATTGAGAAGATAGAGAAGCTGACCGGAGGCTTGAAGGGAAAGACAATTGCTCTGCTCGGCCTTTCCTTTAAGCCTGAAACAGACGACATGCGCGAAGCTCCGTCCATAGACATCATACGCGCCCTTCTGGAACGCGGCGCGGCCATACGCGCTTACGATCCCGTTGCTATGCCGGAGTCGGCAAAGATTCTGCCGGACATCACCTATGCGGAAGACGAATACGGAGCCGTCGCTGGCGCAGATTTATTAGTCTTCGTCACGGAGTGGAATCAATTTCGCGCGCTCGACATGAAACGCGTGCGCGATGCTATGCGCAGCCCTAAAATTGCAGACTTGCGCAACATCTACGAACCCTCGGCCATGCGCGAGCTTGGCTTCGATTACGTTGGAGTGGGAAGGTGAAGCAGTTTTCAGTTTCCGGTTTTCAGTTTTCAGTAAAAGCGCACTTGCTTGCACTGGGAACTGAAAACTGAAAACTGAAAACTGAAAACTGTTCTTATGTCTCTTTCAGGAATCGTACTTGTCACGGGCGGAGCGGGCTTTATTGGCTCGCACATTGCGGCGGCGTTTGCTGCGTCGGGCGCGCGCGTGCGCGTGATTGACGATCTCTCGACGGGGCACATTGAAAATTTAGAGGAGATTGGCGGCTCAGTTGATTTCGTCAAGGCAAGCTTGACGGATGAAGCGGCGACGCGGCGCGCGCTCGAAGACGTTGAGCTGGTTTTTCATGAAGCTGCGATTCCTTCTGTGCCGCGTTCCGTTGATAACCCGCAAGAGACGCATCACGCCTGCGTTGATGGAACGTTCTCATTACTGGTGGGAGCGCGTGAACAAAATGTGCGCCGCGTCATCTACGCCGCATCGAGTTCCGCTTATGGCGATCAACCGACGATGCCGAAAAGGGAAGAGATGCGCCCAGAGCCTCTCTCTCCTTACGCTGTGGCAAAGCTAGTCGGCGAATATTACTGTCAGGTTTTCACCAGAACATATTCATTAGAGACCGTCTGCCTGCGCTACTTCAATGTTTTTGGTCCACGCCAGGACCCAAGCTCGCAATACTCCGGCGTCATCTCGCGTTTCATCAGCTCGCTTCAAGGCGGCGGTCAGCCCGTCATCTACGGCGACGGCGAACAGTCGCGCGACTTCACCTACATTGCGAATGTCGTGGAAGCCAACCGCCGCTCAGCAGAGACGACGAAGGGCGTAGGCCGGATCATCAACATCGCCAACGGCGAGCGCACGACTCTCAACGAACTCTTAGACGTGTTGAAGAAGATTACAGGGCGCGTGGATGTCTCGCCTGAATACAAAGAGCCGCGCGCTGGCGATGTGCGCCACAGCCTTGCAGACATCACGCGCGCCAGAGAGTTTCTCGGCTACGAACCGCAGGTCGGATTGGAAGAAGGCTTGCGAAAGACTATTGATTGGTGGAAGCAGAGCCGATTTGCAAATTGAAATAATCTATGTGATCAATATTTGGCTTCTTTAGCTTTTACGATGTGCAGGTTTTACAAATCTTCAAATCTCTTCCGTCTATCTCCTTAACCCACCGTGCTAATTCATCTCTATCTGTCGAGCATAGCTTAAATCTATCGCTTGACGTATAGCCGGGCCAGTCTTGATCGTTTACATGCGTACAGTTTGTGGTATGAATCATCGGTAGTTTACTGTTTGACAATGCTTTGTCGGAATTAACGATAAATCCAGTCGGATTGGCCTCAATCCAACGGAAATATTCATCGTCATTAGCTGGTATGTGAATCATTGGCTTTTCCTTTCTCAACAAAATCATTTACCTGACGCTTCTCTTTTAACTTCCTGCTAATTTCTTCAGGCTTGTTATGTATGGCGGGCGCGCGACGCCTTTGTCCGTGATGATGGCTGTGATGAGTTCGTTTGGCGTGACATCGAAAGCAGGGTTGTGGACAGCGACGCCTTCGGGCGCGAGCCTGTGTTCGCGCATGTGAGTGACCTCTCTGCTGTCGCGCTCTTCAATCGGTATCTCTTCGCCGGTAGAGAGCGTGAGATCGAGCGTGCTGACGGGAGCGGCAACGTAGAACGGAATGTTGTGTTGTCTGGCAAGCACGGCGACCATGTAGGTTCCGATCTTGTTGGCTGTGTCGCCGTTGGCGGCGATGCGGTCTGCGCCGACGACCACTGCATCAACCTTGCCCTGCTTCATCACGTGCCCGGCCATGTTGTCAGTGATGACGGTCACGGGAATCTCATCTTTACTCAATTCCCATGCGGTAAGTCTTGAGCCTTGGAGGAAAGGGCGCGTCTCGTCTGCGATGACGGCGATGCGTTTGCCTGCATCGCGTGCGCCGCGTATGACGCCGAGCGCGGTGCCGTAATCGCCTGCGGTGGCGAGCGCACCGGCGTTGCAGTGTGTCAGCACGGTCGCGCCGTCAGGCATGAGTTCGCCGCCGAAACGTCCGAGAGCGCGATTGGCTTCGATGTCCTCTTTGAAAATCGCCTGCGCTTCATTGACGAGCCGTTGCTTAACCTCTTCCGTGTCGTTTGTCTCCGACTTCGCGCGGCGAAAAGCCTCGCGCATACGCTCTATGGCCCAGAAGAGATTGACTGCCGTGGGGCGCGTCTTGCTCATCACCTCACACATGTAATCGAAATCGTATTCGAGGTCTGCGATGGAAGTCCCGACAGATTGTTTTGCGCCGAGCGCGAGGCCCATCGCGGCTGAGACCCCGATGGCTGGTGCGCCGCGCACGACCATCTGCTTGATAGCGTCCGCAACCTCATCGTAAGAACGCAGCATCAGGTATTTCTCTTCCGTCGGCAGCAGGCGTTGGTCCAACATGCTGATGCCTTCATCCGTCCATTCGACAGTCTTAATCATCTAGTGATTGCTCCTCGAAAATTAAAATCAACGCCGCATCTTACAGATGCAAAGAGCAAAGGGCAAAAGGGGGAAGAGATTGTTGATAAACTAAATCCGAAACGCGCAATAACGGAGCGAGCAGGTTCACGCAAAGGCGCAAAGAACAGAAGAACCAAAGATGCAAAGAGCATTCAACATCTTTTGCCTTTCTGTTCTTTGCGCCTTTGCGTGAACCTATTCGACGCATCACTCTCTCAGGCTTCAATTTAACTTTGAAGCTCAAGATTCAATCCGGCTTTTTACTTTTGTCTTTCACCTGTGGTATTGTCCGCGTCGCTCAACGAAAAACATTTCGTTGACAGATCTTTTCAAGATGAAGCATCCGGGTGCCTTCGCTTTTTGCGAGGAGAATAGGGAAGCGGGTGAGAATCCCGCGCGGTCGCGCCACTGTGATGAGAAGAGCCGGACGGCGAGTTTCAGGGAAGCTTGCTGTCGGAAACAAAAGGAAACGTAGAAGCTCTTCTATAAGCCAGGAGACCTGCCCGTCGGTGCTTTAGCAGCCTTTTGAGCGCCTCGCGTAAGGGTGTTCAGGCCGCCGTGTCGGGCGCAATTTTTTCAATACCATGTCCCGTCGCTTCTGCCTGAAAGCCTTTTTCGTAAAGGCGCAGAGGGGAGCGGCGGGACATTTTGTTTAATCGCCAGACTTCATATCAAGACAGAAAACTTTTCATCGCATTACTGCTCATCGCGTGCGCGTCTCTCCTGATTAACGCTTGCTCGAAGCGTAGTGAGAACGCAGCGCATCAACCGTCAACAGAGACGCGCGAGGTGACGGACGAGATTGGCAGGCGTGTGCGTGTGCCCGCGCGCGTCGAGCGCATTGTTTCGCTCGCTCCGAATCTGACGGAGATTGTTTATGCTGTCGGCGCGGGCAATCGTCTGGTCGGAGACACGGAGCAGTGCGATTATCCCGCCGAAGCGAAACAGGTGGCGAAAGTCGGCGACACGATTAAGCCGAGCATAGAGCGCATCGTCGCGCTTCATCCTCAAATAATTCTTGTCTCGACGGCATCTCAGCTTGAAGCCTTCACGAAACAGTTGGACGAGCAGCGCATCGCAGTCTTCGTCACAGACCCGCACGATCTTGAAGGAATCTTACGCTCAATCCAAACACTCGGCGATCTTTTTAACGAGCACGAGCGCGCCGCAAATGTCGTCAAAGATTTGCGCGCGCGAACCTCTGCTGTCGAAGAAGCTGTTAAAGATAAAAAGCCCATCAAAGTTTTCTTTCAAATCTCCGCAGAGCCGCTCTACACGGCGGGCAAAGATTCTTTCATCACGGATTTAATCAGGCGCGCGGGCGGGCAGTCTGTAACGGCGGACGTGCCCGGAGCGTGGCCGCGCTATAGCGACGAAACTGCGATGGCTTCTCAACCTGATGCAGTCATCATCGCGGAGGCTGAAGGCAACAGAGAGATTGCTGCGGCCCTGAAGAATTCTCCGGCTGCGCGCAACGGGCGTGTTTACAAGATCAATGCCGATTACGTTTCGCGCCCCGGCCCGCGTCTGGTCGAAGGGCTTGAGCGGATTGCGCGTGCGTTGCACCCTGAAGCTTTCGGCAAGTAAGAAAATTGTAGTGAAGCTAAGAACAGTTGGAGAATTTTTTGAGCGGAGTTTCGACCATCGAAGTTGCAAGAGAGGCGAGGACGACGCTTCGCCGCGCGCTCTTTATCTGCCTTGCTCTTGCTCTTGTGTTCGCCTGCGCGCTGGTTGCTGCTTCGCTCGTGGGCAGTGAACGCCTGCCTGCCGGTTCAACTCTTTGCGCGCTCTTTTCATTCGGAAAAACTTCTTGCGGATTGTCTGCGGAGCAGAGCGCAATTCTTTTTGACATACGTTTGCCTCGCATCCTGCTGGGCGCAGCCGTCGGCGCGTCGCTTGCGGCGGCGGGCGCGGGCTATCAGGCTCTGCTGCGCAATCC
>JBAWGU010000895.1:0-3910 GCA_049593215.1 Pyrinomonadaceae bacterium | reverse complement strand
ATGTAAGAGGAATGGTTATCGTTTGCCTGAGCTTTATCGCGCTTCTCGCCATGCTGGTCCCGTCATTTAACCGTGTCGGCGGCAAAGGTCAAAGCAGTGGCGCACAGCCGGAACAAAATTCTCAGAGCGTGAGTAGCTCGACAGGCGGCGGCGCTTCATCCAGAACAATCAAGTCTAGCGGGCGGCGTTCTCAAGGCAATCGAAAGAACGAAGCTAATGTGCCCGAGCCTGCCAAAATCTCTTCGCTCATGAACGCAGCTCATGGCGATATGTCCAAATCGCTCAGCCAGAGCGCAGCAGTCAACGCTCAGGGACAAAGCAGTGGTGGCCCCGAATCGGTTCAACTGATTGGCCCTGTCTCGCTGGATAGAGACCTGCGAACGCTCCCTGACATTCCGCAGACCGAGCATGAGGATGAGCAACGCCTGATGCGTTATCCGCCTTCGGAGATACAGGGTCAGAGCGTGGGCGATGATCCGATGCTGCCCGTGCGCGCTCCCGCGCAGCCAATTTTCATGCCCACTCCTACGCAGACCTTCCCCGGTATCACGTCTGTGCAGAGCGCGTGCGGATGTTTGCCGCCTGATACGGACGGCGATGTTGGCCCAAACCACTACATTCAAGATGTCAATTCGCGCTTTAAGATTATTAATAAGACGGGCACACAGCTTGTCGCGCCCACGACCTACAACTCACTCTTCTCTGCCTTGGGTCCGACTACGCCTTGCGGCAACAATCAGAATGGTGGCGATGCAATTGTGTTATACGATCACATGGCTAACCGTTGGGTCATCAGCGACTTTGCTTTCCCCGCGTTTCCCGGCGTCTCATTCTATCAATGCATCGCAGTGAGCAAGACAGCCGACCCTGTGGCGGGCGGCTGGTGGCTCTACGCGCTGCAAGTGGACCCGTCGAACCCGACCTTCCTTGGCGACTATCCCAAGTTTGGCGTGTGGCCTGATGCCTACTACCTGTCTGTCAACCTGTTCTCCAACAACACCACATTCAACGGCGTGCGTGTCTATGCGCTCCCGCGCAGCGCGATGGTTAATGGGACAGGCGCACCGAATCCCGGCGCAATCGCTTTCACTATCACCCCCGCGAACTTAGGTGATAAATACAGCCTTGTTCCGGCGACTTTCCGAAACGGCATCTCTCCTGTAACGGGTGGAACAACGGTCACTCCTGAATATTTCATGGCGATCAACAGTTCGGCTACGGCGGGAACTGTTGAAAATCAGGTCTTCACCTGGCGCTTTCATGCAGACTTTGTGACTCCGGCCAACTCTACCTTCGGTGTTGGGGCCGGGCACACGCCTGATGGTACGACGACGGTCACCAACTTTGTGGATGCCTTTACGAGCGCGGGCACGGCCATCGTGCCGCAAAACGGAACGACTCGCCTGCTTGACACGCTCGGCGACAAGTTGATGTACCCACTCGTCTATCAGAATCTAGGCGGCGTCGAATCAATCTACGCGTCGCACACCATCAACAACAATCAGGGAGGGACTGGACCAACGGCGATTCGCTGGTATCAACTCAACGTGACGGGCAGCACCATCCCCGCCACGCCAACGCAGCAGCAAACCTTTAATAACGCCGCCGACGGCTTGTGGCGATTTATGCCAAGCCTCGCCGTTGACGGGGCAGGTAATCTGGCGATTGGCTATGCCGAATCGAGTAGCACAACCGAACCTGCCATCGCTTACGCCGGACGCCTTCTTGCCGACCCGCCGAACACGTTAGCGCAAGGCGAAGCGATTCTTCAGGCAGGCGGCGGACATCAAACCAGCGCAAGCGGACGCTGGGGCGACTATAGCGCGACCCACATTGATCCGACGGATAACTGTTCGTTCTGGCACACCAACGAATATTATTCGGCGACAAGCGGTTCGGCCTGGAACACGCGCATCGGCACGTTCAAGTTTCCAACATGCCTCGCTCCGACTGCCGCGACTTCTACGATTAGAGGGCAGGTGCTAACGCCTGACGGCTCTCCGCTCGCGGGCGTCACCGTCTCAATGAGCGGGATGCACTCTGCACGGACAATCACGGACAGCAACGGCAACTATCGCTTCCTGAACGTAGAGACAAACGGCTTCTACACTCTCACTCCTGAGACCATCGGCTACACGTTCAGTCCCGGCAATCTCTCCTTCTCCCTGTTTGGCGATAAGACGGACGCTCTCTTTACCGCTTCACCTGAAGCAGTGGCAACCATCAATCCTCTTGACACGGACCTCTATTTTGTCCGCCAGCAGTATCTAGACTTCCTCGGACGCGAGCCGGATCAGGGCGGGCTGGATTACTGGGCCAATGAGATTAGTCAATGCGGCGGAGACAGGCAGTGCATCAACTCTCGCCGCATAGAAATCAGCGCGGCCTTCTTTGTCGAGCAGGAGTTTCAGCGCACAGGCTCGTTTGTCTATCGCCTCTACAAAGCAGGCTTGGGCCGCCAGTTGTCTTACGCGGAATTCTCAATGGACAGGAGCAGAGTCGTCGGCGGAGCGAATCTGGAACAGGATAAAGCAGACTTTGCCAGAGACTTCGTTGAGCGTCCTGAGTTTGCGCAGAAGTACGGCAGCGCGACAACGGCTGAAAGCTTTGTTGATGCCTTGATTCAGGCCATCGGGCAATCTGCGGGCGCTGATCTTTCAGCAGAGCGTGAGAGTCTGATTGCGAAGTACCGGACGGGCAGCAACATGATTGAGGGCCGCAGCCTTGCCATCATGGAGGCGATAGAGAACGATGCCTTCAAGCAAGCGATGTACAACCCTTCGTTTGTGCGTATGCAATACTTCGGCTACCTCCATCGTGACCCGGACGAAGGCGGCGAAGCCTTCTGGCTCAACGTCCTCAACAACCGCGAGCCAAACAACTATCACGGCATGGTCTGCTCATTCGTCACTTCCGCAGAGTATCAAAAGAGGTTTAGCTCTGTGGTCACACACAGCAACAGCGAATGTAGATAGCGTCAGTTTGACGTAAGCCCTGAAAGGGCGTGATTCAATAGCACAGGGCATCGCCCTGTGTCATCGCAGCCCAACATACACAAGCCCTGAAAGGGCGACATAAATCTTATGGCAAAGGTTTATGTCGCCCTTTCAGGGCTTATCGTTCTATTGCGGTCTATACCCGGCGCGATGCCCTGTGCTATTGAATCACGCCCTTTTAGGGCTTTACTTTTTCCTTGATTAAACGCTGAGAATCTCGTGCTCTTTGCTTTTGGCTAGTTCGTCTATCTTGCCGATGTAGGTGTTGGTGAGTTTCTGAATCTCTTCGAGGCCGTCGCGCTCGTTATCCTCAGAGATGGTTTTGTCTTTGAGCATCTTCTTGAGGCGGTCGTTGGCGTCGCGGCGAAGGTTGCGAACGGCTGTGCGATGCTCTTCTGCAATTTCGTGGACCTGTTTGGCTAACTGCTTGCGCCGCTCTTCCGTGAGCGCCGGAATCGGGATCCGCACAAGCTTGCCGTCATTGGATGGATTCAGTCCGAGATCGGCAGCGCGGATGGCTTTCTCAATCGCGCCGAGTTGCGTCTGGTCCCACGGCTGCACCGTGAGCATCTGCGCTTCAGGCACATGCACGGAAGCCATCTGGTTGAGCGGCGTCGGCGTGCCGTAATACTCCACCATCACGTTATCGAGCAGACTCACAGCCGCGCGCCCCGTGCGCACAGTCCCCAGCTTGCGCCGCACATCATCAATCACAGACTCCATACGCGGGCGCGTCTCTTTAATGACATCTTTCTCGCTCATAATTTTCTCCGAAAATAGTTTCGAGTTTCGAGTTCAGAGTTTCGGGTTCTGCTTCTGCTTTAACTCGAAACCCGAAACTCCAAACTCGAAACTATTTTTCGACGCAGACGCGTGTGCCGACGCCTGCCTCGCCCATCACGACGCGCATGATG
>JBAWGU010000894.1:0-3375 GCA_049593215.1 Pyrinomonadaceae bacterium | reverse complement strand
TCACCTATCACCTTTATGTCAGCACTGGCGCGATGATCTCGTCGCCGTCAACGTGGCCGTGTTCCGGCGAGTGGTCGTCGTGCGGCGCGTGCGAGACTTCGCCAATGTAGATCATTGAAAGAAGCGTAAAGATAAATGTCTGCATGAATGCTGCGAAGACGCTTAAGACCATCAAGAGCGCGGGAACGATGAAGTATGTATAGGGCGGATAGAGCGCGGCGATGTTTGACCCCACCTGCTCGTCGCCGAAGAGGTTGCCGAAGAGACGAAGCCCAAGCGACATCGGGCGCACGGCGTTACTGATTAATTCGATGATGAACATCGCAGGCCCCATGATGAGTAGAATCGCGCCGCTAAAATAATTCACTCCCGCGAAGTGCCCCAGATGCCCGAACAGCCCGTTCTCTTTAATGCCGATGTAGTTGTAGTAAACGAAAGACGCGATGCCGAGCGCGAACGTCACTGAGGTTGAAGTGGTCGGCGGCAGAAGAAACGGAATCAGCCCCATCAAGTTCGAGACGAGAATCAGAATCGCAAACGTCCCGACAACGGGAAAATATTTGAGGCCATGCGGCCCGACCACATCTTCCAGTAAGCCGCGCAGAGCCAGCACAGATACTTCCAGAGTCTGCTGTCCATGTCCCGGCTCGCTTTCCGACAGCTTACCTTTCAAAATCCAGATGATGCCCATCGTGATGAGGCAGGCAAGGAAGAACATCACCGTATACCAGGGGATTGCATTCTCCACCGTGTAAGGCCCGAAGAGGGATTCGGCAGATGTTCCGAACTTGCCCAACAGCCAATCCCACGCGGGCTTAGTGTATTTGAGTTCAAAACTATTAGCCCACGGCCCTAGATATTGATTAACCAACTCGACAATCGCGGGCGTATGGTGAGCCGCCGTCTCCGTGTGGGCTGCGGTCTCGCCTGCTGCCTCTACAGCATGTTCCTGTAAGAACCAAAACATTGCTCAATTTTCCTCTCGACGAGTAATGGCAAAGAAAGTTTGTATAAAAGCTTCTACGAGCGCCGCGACAACGAAAGAGCACATCCCCACGAGCGCGGCTGTGATTGACGCTATGCCAAGCAAATGAGCGGCGGCGATTGCCATTGCCGCCACGAAATAACGAAACAGAAAACCCAGCAGGCTAAGCTGCGGCCTCTGCCCACTCGCGCTCACGCCGAATGCTGCGGCAATAGACCTCTTCAACCAGTGATGATTGAGAAGCGAAAGCAGACCGCCCAACAGCAACCCTGTCGTCCACCTCCATGGCAACAAAGCCGCGCCAACGATAACGGAGAGCGCGACCGTCGCGCACATCCCGTAGAAGATGCGCCGCTCCATCGCCGCCGGATCATTCCACGCGAACAGGTTGTGCCCTTCATAGTCCACAATTTCGCTCATCAAAGAACAGAAGATTTTACACTTGAACTCAAATGCTGTCGAGTTCGCTTAAGCTCCAAAATCGCTCATTCTTTGAACTGTGTTAAGGACAGCACATTGCCGTCAGGGTCTTTGAACCAAGCGATCTTTGCCCCGCTCGGCGCGGTCCAGACGCCCGACTCATCCTGCTCAAGCCACTCGTATCGCTCGCACCTGACGCCCCTGCTCATCAGCTCTTTTACTTCTGTATAAATGTCTGTGACATCCCAACCTAGAACGGTATGGTTCGCGGGAGTATGCGCCTCGACCTTCTGTACTCGCAGCATCACTCCGTTTGCGTCAAACACAATCGCAAAGGCATCGTCGTTGATGAGGCGTAAGCCCAATGTCTGTTCATAGAAATTCTTCGCGCTCTCAGGTTCGCTTGTTGCTACAAAGGTCACAACTTTTGATTTGCTAAGCATGTCCACCTCCGTTTCAAGGGACTCGAACATCCGTTTATGAAATTCTTGAAACCAAACGTATGAATTGATAGAAGCCAACCACCGCGCCAAGCACAATGCCTGAGACCAGCAACCACGGACTCGTCCCAAGCCAGCGATCCAGAACCCACCCGATTCCCAGACACACAATCACAGAAATCACGAGCGAGAAGATCGCCCCGTAAAGCAGAGCGCCTTTGCGCGTCGTCTCTTCTTCGTCACGATTAGCCATCGTCAGTAGCCAGTAGCCAGTAGCCAGTAGCCAGTAGTTTGGCCTTTATGCTGACTACTGACTACTGAATGCTGACTACTGTTTTCACCATTTGTTTCGCGTCAAGTAATTCTTCGGAGCTTCGTAGAGGAGCGCGCGGCGCGAGTGGCGCAGGGAGTCGTGTATGAAACAGACGTGTGTACACCAGCAGGCGCGGCCTCCGTTGATGGCGTCCAGTTCCGTTTCTCTTTCCTGCGCTGACCAGAGCGCGCCGAAGTCGTAATCAAAGTCCGCGAGCGTCGCAAACTTTTCGCGCAACTCGCAGGCCCGCACGTCGCCGTTGTAATCAATCACAGCCGTCGTCTCGCCCGCCGTGCATGGAAAAGGCCATGCGGTCGGCTGCTCAAAATTTGCGTGCTGCGTGCGGTAATGCGTCGTGATTGTTCCAACGTAAGCGACCGTTTTGACGAAGCGACGGCTTGCTTCATCTTCCGCGAACATACGGTCGCCGTAACGCTTCGTTAGAGCGGAGACGCGCGCGTACATCGCTGGCAAAACTTCCGGCGGCACTTGTTTGATTTCGTCTCCGACCTTTGTCTCGCCGCGAATGATGTTGAAGTATTGCCCGTCGAGTTTGAAGTTGTGCCAGAGAAATTCGGAGAGCTTTTCAATCTCCGTGTAATTCTCAGCGCAGACCACCGTGTTGACGTTCAAACGGAAGCGGTCTGTGAACTTTTCTTTCAAAGGATAGAGCGACTGGATGCAATCGAGCGTCTTCTCCCAGTTGCCGGGCACGCCACGGATTTCGTCGTGCGTCTTGCCGTAACCATCCAACGCAATATTAAGGTAGAGATCGAGCGAGGGATGCGCGGAGAGCGCGTGGTCCACTATCTCGTACACGCGCGATTTGACGAGCGCATTGGTTGGAATGATGACGCGCTCGACGCCGTTGTTTCGGATAAAAGTGTCAATGACTTGCGGCACGTCACGGCGGAGCGTCGGCTCGCCGCCTGAGAGCCAGAGGTCTGTGATGGGCGGCATCGTGCGCGAGATTTTCTCAAGCTGCTCGAAGGTCATGTCGCCGGGGCGATTTAATTCTGCATGATAAAAACAGGTCTTGCAGAAAGCGTTGCAGCGCGAAGTGACAAAGAGAATCACCGTGCCGAGACGCTTCTCACGTTTCGTCGAGCGCAGCAGTTGAACGAGTTGGACGGCTTTGGAAGGCATTGGGAAACAGAAGTCAGTAGTCAGTAGCCAGTAGCCAGCATGAAGAGGTTGAAAGACAATTAGCCATGATT
>JBAWGU010000893.1:0-2556 GCA_049593215.1 Pyrinomonadaceae bacterium | reverse complement strand
CCTGTGCCGGTTGAGCCTGTTGTGGCCGAGTCAGTGTCGCGCGTCGTTCCGGCGCTGGTTGCGCCTGTGCCTGCGCCGCCTGTGGCTTTCGTTTGTCCTTCGTTTGATCCGCCTGTTGGTTTGTTTTGTGACATTGTTTCTTCTCCTTAAAAATTTATTCGGTGACCTCCGCACCCGAATGGCCTGCGGGGGAAGAGTCTTAAAATTGCTGCTCCCATTGAAAGTCAGCAAACAACGTGCCGACACGTCTCTCATCCACAACCAGGCGCGTGGATAAAGACAGCGTCTCGCGCCCTCAGCTTTTAAGGGCGAGCGTACTCCACAAATTTTCGTTGCGAAAAGGTACGCTTAAAGATAGCGCAAAGGTCGGGAACAGTACAGGGCAGAGAGGCGGATTTTTGAAACTCCATGCCGCTTGACAACGTTTCTGAGAGATGGTAAGTAAGTACTTACTTTGACCACAGACAGCAGAAGGAGCGGCCCAATTTGAGTAAGCAAGTCGGTATCGCAGGCGGAGAGATGGCCCCTGTCGTCGGCGCGCGGATGGCTGGCGAAGAGCGTCGCCTGCAAATCCTGCGCGTCGCCATGAGCCTCTTTTCGCAGCGCGGTTTTCGCGGCACGACCACCAAAGAGATCGCGCAGGCCGCAGGCGTCTCAGAGGCGATGGTCTTTCGCCACTTCGCCACCAAAGAGGAACTCTACGCGGCAATTCTGGATTACAAAGCCTGCGCGGGCGGGATGGGAGACCCTTGCCAGCTTCTCTCGGACGCAATCCTTCGCAAAGATGATCGCGCAGTCTTTGGCGGGCTGGCGATGGCCTTGATGCGTCATCACGAGACTGACACGGAATTCCTGCGCCTGCTCACACATGCCGCGCTCGAAGAACACAAGCTGACAGAGATGTTCTGGGAGCGAAACGTCAGGCAGTTATACGAATTCTTAGGCTCTTACATCAGAGAGCGGCAACGCGACGGCGTTTTCCGAAACATCGAACCGGCAGTTACCGTGCGCGCATTCTTAGGCATGGTGATACATCATTCGCTTAACAATAATTTATGGGATAAGAAGCGTCGCCTGTTAGACCTTACTAACGAACGCGCGGCTCACCACTTCACGGAAATTTTGTTGCAAGGCATCACGGAAACGTCGCCGCGCAAAGAGGCCGCGCGCAAACGCAGCGCTGTGGCAGCAACGACTTCGCGCACAGCCGCAAAAAGAAGACAGACAAAATAAGAAGACTGACGAAATGATCTCCCGTAATAATTTTAAACAAAAAATTATAATTGCGCTCATGCTTTGTGCCTTGAGCCTCTTCGCTCTGGCCTGCAACCGCTCGAATGCTTCGCCGAACAAGAATGAGAAGGCTGCTGCAACGCCTACGCCTGCGGTGATTGACGTGACGACTGCGCCTGCCGTCTCGCGCCAGTTGCCGCGTTTCTTTGAAGCGACGGGCAGCCTCGCCGCAGACGAGCAGACAGACGTTGCCCCTACGGTTGCGGGCAAAGTTGTGGCGGTCGGAGTTGATCTTGGCAGCTACGTTCAAAAGGGCGCGGTGCTTGTTCGTCTTGACGACAGGGACGCGCGCATACGCCTTGAGCAGACGCAGGCGCAGGTCACGCAGGCGCAGGCTGCCGTCAGACAGGCGGAAGAGCGTATAGGCGTGCGCGCCGGACAGAATTTCGATCCCGCGAATGTGCCCGATGTTCGCTCTGCACGCGCGGCTCTGGACCTGTCAGAGAAGCAACTGCGCCGACAGGAGCGTCTGCTTGAATCCGGCGATGTCTCGCGCTCTTCATACGATCAGCAGAAGGCGCAGCGCGATCAACTTCAGCAGCAGTACGATCTTGCTTTGAACCTTGCGCGGCAGAACTACGCCGGAGTGCAGACTGCGCGTGCGGCTGTCGCTTCTGCGCAAACGCAGGTGTCACAGGCGCGCAAGAACATTGCAGACGCGGTTGTGCTCGCGCCGATTAGCGGCTACGTCGCGGACCGACCGGCAGACCTCGGCGAATACATGTCAACGTCGAGCAAGGTGGCGACCCTCGTGCGCACAAACCCGATGCGTATGCGTATAGACATTCCTGAGCAGGCGATTTCAAGCGTGAGAGTCGGGCAGAGCGTCTCTCTCAGCACGAGCGCATATGCTGATCGCACGTTCAACGGGCGCATCGCGCGCGTGTCGCCAAACGTCACGCCGACTTCGCGCACTCTGACTGTCGAAGCGGAAATCGAGAACGGCGACGGCGCGCTCAAGCCCGGACAGTTTGCCACCGTGAGAATCTTGCAGCCGCAGACTGAACCGGCAGTGCTCGTGCCGCAGCGCGCAGTGAAAACCGAGAACGGCGTGAGCCGCGTCTTCGTTATCAGGAACGGACATGCAGAGCAACGTCCCGTGCAACTTGGACAAACCGAGGGCGACCTCATCGAAATCAAAAGCGGCATCGCCGCAGATGAGCAGGTCGCGACGAGCAATGTGGACCAATTAAGTGACGGGATAACGGTTCGACAATAATTAGTTTGGAGTTTGGAGTTTCGGGTTTCGAGTTAAAGCAGAAG
>JBAWGU010000892.1:0-3686 GCA_049593215.1 Pyrinomonadaceae bacterium | reverse complement strand
AGGAGGTGTAAGGAAACGCCACTAACAGTCCGGCAATTAGTCCGCCGATGATTGCAGGTCGCAGTTTGCTATTCATGCTTCTTTACTCTTTCGTCAAAGCTTGTCTGGAAGCAGTTGGCTTCAGATGCGCGTGTGCGGAGAGCCGTAGTCGCTCGGCGCATTGTCTTCGCGCGCTATAGCGGGTTTCAGAGCCTGCGCTCCCTCCTGTTCCAGAGTTTTCCGCGCAAAAAAGTTTCGCCAATCTGCGCGGCTTAAATCCACCAGCCCCGGTATCACGTAAAATGCGCAGACAGCGCCAAGTAGCGCGCCTGTCGCAGAACGAGAGAGATGTGTGTTGGCCCAGATGCCGAAATATCCGAGCGCGAAATCAACAACAGTTGGCGCGGCGGCGACAAAGAGCCACACGCGCGAAGGCGTATCCGTCCGTTTCAGAGAACGCACGAGCGGAAGAGAGAGAGCGCCAGCCGCAAATCCGAAGTAGAGACCTGTGCAACGGGCGCAGACGGCAAACGTGTGGCCTGCAATCTGAAACGAGCGTTCAGGAATCTGATGACAGACATAGCCGAACCCTTCATAGATTGCGCGAGCCGCAGCGTAATGCCCACTCGCCAGAGCGAGCGGCGCACCCACAATCAAGCTCACCAGCACGAGCGCGCAAGACACCACAACGCACCATACAATGAGCGGCCCCTTCAAAGACCGCGCGCCCGGCGTGCATTGCTGGACATAGGTATTGGCTGACATCGCAAAAGAAAAATTAACAGGGATGGACAGGATAACAAGCAAGGATGAAGGCGGAAGGATGAAGGATGAAGAAAAGGCTTCTTGTTTTTCATTCATCCTTCCGCCTTCATCCTTCATCCTTGCTCTTCTCTCCTGTCCATCCTGTTAAAATCTTATAACTTGATCCGGCCCGCCTTCGACATGAACAGTGTCAACGAAGCGGACGTGTTTTGATTCCGTCGTCATGATGAGCGAATGCGTGCGCTTGCCTGCGCCGAAGAAGCGCACACCTTTGAGGAGCGCGCCGTCCGTCACGCCTGTCGCGGCAAAGATGATCTTCTTGCCGGGCGCGAGGTCGTCCGTGTCATAGACTTTGTTCGGATCGCTAATGCCCATCTCTTTCAAGCGCGCAAGGACTTCTTCCCGCGCCGGCACTTTGCTTTTATCAACGCCGAGCCGTTCGTGATCAAAGACGAGCCGCGCCTGAATCTCGCCGTTCAGACATTTCATCGCGGCGGCGGTGATGACGCCTTCGGGCGCACCCCCAATGCCTATCAGGGCGTGTATGTTTGTGCCCGCGACGGCGGCTGAGATGCCTGCCGACAAATCGCCGTCAGAGATGAGGCGTATGCGCGCTCCGGCTTCGCGCACATCGTTGATTAACTTTTTGTGGCGCGGGCGGTCGAGCGCAATCACAGTCAAGTCTTCGATGTCGCGGCCTAAGCGGCGCGCGATGTTCTTCAGGTTGTCTTTGATAGGCGCATCAATGTCCACGACGCCGCGCGAAGACGGCCCGACAACAATCTTGTCCATGTAGATGTCTGGCGCGTTCAAGAGTCCGCCGCGTTCTGCCGCCGCGAGCACAGCGATGGCGTTGTTGGCTCCGAGTGCGCAGAGGTTAGTGCCTTCGAGCGGGTCAACAGCGATGTCAACTTCCGGAAACTCTTCGGGGTCAATTTCCGGCACTTTGAAGCCGCCGCCGACCTCTTCGCCGATGTAGAGCATGGGCGCTTCGTCGCGCTCGCCTTCGCCGATGACGATGCGACCGCGCATGGGCACAGTGTCCATCACCTCGCGCATGGCTTCGACGGCGACGTGATCCGAAAACTTGCGATCACCCTGCCCCATTGTTCGCGCAGCAGCAATGGCCGCAGCCTCACACACACGCAAGAAATCCAGAGACAGCTCGCGCTCTGTCCTCAACTCATAGCCCATCGTCTTTTACTCTCCTGAAAATGGAAATTCTGCGCCGCGAAATTTTAAGACTGATTAAACGGCTCGCGGGTTTTGCTGGAAATGCGCCGTTATAGTAGCAGAGCAAGCCCTTTTTTTGTAGAGTTGGCGATGCTCCCGACGAGCGCGTGCTTCAAAACTCTCGCGCGCGCATTTACGTATAAGAGTACGGCTCGCAAGCACAAAAGCGGCAGGCTCAAATTTCTCTCAGGAGAGAATCTTCAATATGCTTCGTCAGTCCGTCAAACTCATCGCCATTCTAATCCTGCTTATCGTTTCTTTGTTCTCTTCCCTTTCAAACATCACGACAGCGCAGGTGTTGACAGGCCGGGCGCAGGACACGAGCGCGAACAATCAGAATCTTGAAGGCATCTGGCAGGGAGCGATTGAGGCGAACGCGGGGATTCGTTTGCGCCTCGTTCTGAAAATCTCAAAGTCGGCGGACGGCGAGTTCAAAGGCGCGCTCGATAGCATTGACCAGAGCGCAAACAACCTGCCGATTGACACGATTAATTTCAAAGACGCTGCGCTCCACTTCGAGATGAAGATGATTAGCGGAATCTATGACGGCAAGATGAGCGCGGACGGCACACAGATTGACGGGCATTGGAAACAAGGCTCTGCTGACTTTCCTCTGCTCTTCAGGCGCACGGAAAAGGCTCTCACACTCGTTCGCCCGCAGGAGCCGAAGAAGCCTTACCCTTACGATGAGCGCGAAGTCAGCTACGAAAACCATCAGGACAAGATCAAGATCGCTGGCACGTTGACGCTGCCGCGCGTTGGCTCTGGTCCATTTCCCGCCGCGCTGCTCATCACAGGCTCAGGCCCGCAGGACCGCGACGAAGCTCTGCTCGGCCACAAGCCTTTTCTGGTGCTCGCGGATTATTTGACGCGGCGCGGCATCGCTGTCCTGCGCGTTGATGACAGGGGCGTTGGCGGAACTTCCAGAGGCGGACCAAACGACACGGACGAGAACTATGTGGAAGACGCGCTCGCTGGCATCGAGTTTCTCAAGCAGCAGAAAGAGATTAACGCGAAACAGATTGGACTCATCGGGCACAGCGAAGGCGGCATCATCGCGCCGATGGTCGCCGCGCGCTCTGCGGATGTAGCCTTCGTTGTCTTGATGGCCGGGCCGGGCGTGCCGGGCAAAAAGCTTCTGCTGATGCAGAGCGACCTGCTCCTCAGAGCGGAGATGGAGAAAGAAGTTGATAGCTCCGTCGAAGCCACAGAGCGGATGTTCAAGATTGCGCTTGACGAGAAAGACCCAACGCTTGCGCGCAAGTTGATGAGTGCAGAGCAGGACAGGGTCATCACAGAGCAGAAGAAGAAGGTAGAACAGCTACAGAGTTTGCTTCAGGCTCAAACAGCGATGATGCTGACGCCATGGTTTCGCTACATTCTCAACTACGATCCGCGCCCGACCTTGATGAAAGTTCAAGTGCCCGTGCTTGCCATCAACGGCGAACGCGACCTGCAAGTGCCCGCCAAAGAAGACCTCGCAGGGATTGAGGAAGCTCTCAAAGCTGGCGGCAACAAGAATTTCAAAACAGTCGTGCTGCCAAACCTCAACCATCTCTTTCAAACCAGCGAAACAGGCGCTCCGTCAGAGTACGGCGACATTGAAGAGACGATTGCCCCCATCGCCCTCCAAACCATCGGCGACTGGATCGTCGCCCATACGAAAAAGCAGTGATAAGAACAGTTTTCGGTTTTCAGTTTTCAGTTAA
>JBAWGU010000891.1:0-4878 GCA_049593215.1 Pyrinomonadaceae bacterium | reverse complement strand
GTCCGTAGTCCGTAGTCCGTTGTTTTTCGCTTTTACAACGGACTACGGACAACTGACTACGGACAGTTTTTCTTTCATCATTTTCTTATCTCTGGTCCTTGCTTGACGCATCGTTAAAGCGGCGCGTAGAATTTTCGCGTGATCATCTTTCAAACTCCTCCGCCGTCCAAACGGGCGCGCACGCTTGGAAAACTTTTCCGAAGGAAGCAGGACAATCAAAGTTGTATCTCTTAATTTTTGAGTCTTTGGGGATGAGCGAGATGCTTGTCATACTCGTCGTCGCGCTCATCATCTTCGGCCCGCGCAAGCTGCCGCAACTGAGCCGCTCGCTGGGCAAGAGTCTCGCCGAATTCAAGCGCGCTTCCGAAGATTTTAAGCGCACGTGGGATCAGGAAGTGTCAATGGAGGATGCGGATAAAACGGCCCGCATAGAGCGCGCCATGCTGCCGCCTGAAGAGAATTCGATGATGAATCCGACGGTCGCGCGCGAGCGTGCTCACGCCAGTTTCGTTGAGGATGTTCAGGGCGCGGCGGATGAGAAGACGGCTGACCAAAATGCTGCGTCTTCGCTGGCCGACAATTCTAAACTTCTGCCGCAAGCCTCCGGCGAAGGCACGGCGCAAACTTCCGCAGCTTCCATCGCTTCTACCGAATCGCCCGCTTACGCAGAAGAGCCGACGAGCAAGCGCGACTGGCTCTAAACTTTCGCTTCCCTGATTCCACACCGGATGGCTACTCTCTTACAATCAAGCTCAAAGACGCGCGGCGACGAAAAAGAACCCGGCGGGCAGATGTCTTTCCTTGAGCATCTGGACGAGCTACGCAGCCGCTTGATTCGCTCCATCCTCTTCGTCTTTATAGCGACCTTCGCGTGCTGGTTTCTCTCAGACCGCATCTACAATTTTCTGGCCGCGCCCGTGCAACGCGCGCTTGCGGAAGCTCAGCAGCGACAGATCAGCATCGGCGGCATCACCGGACAGGAGACTATCGCCGCGCTCAACTCTTTGAAAGAAGGCGATGCGGGCCGCTACGTTTTCGCTGAAGAGACGAAGCTGGGGCCGAGCCTGATACCTGCGGGAGCGTCCGTGATGGCAAAGATGGCGAAAGACAGCCAGGGCAATCCCGGTCTCTTCACGGATGAGCCGCTCTATGCTGGCAACACTGTGATCCCGAAAGGCGTGCGCCTCCCTATTGATTTCAACGCGACGGCGAAGGCTGCGGGAAGCAAAGAAGACAAGCTGATTGTGAACACTGCGCTTGAGCCTTTCACGCTCTACTTCAAAGTCTCGCTCTACGCGGCAATCTGTTTGAGCGTGCCCTTTCTGCTCTGGCAAATCTGGGCCTTCATCTCGCCCGGACTCTATCCGCATGAGCGCGGCTACGCGATTCCCTTCATCGCGCTCTCGTCCATCGCGTTCGTTATCGGCGCAATCTTCGCCTACTACGTTATCTTTCCGCCTGCTGCAAAATATCTTCTCGGCTTGGGACAAGATTTTCGCCTGCTCTTAAAAGCTGACGACTATTTCGACTTCATCATCGTCGTGATGATCGGCATGGGCGTCGTCTTTCAGATGCCTGCGATTACATACGTGCTGGCGCGCATAGGAATAGTCACCGCGCGTTTTCTGGTGCGCATCTGGAAGACCTCTCTGATTGTGATTCTGATTGCGGCGGCAGTGCTCTCGCCCTCCAACGACGTGCCCAACATGATGCTCTTTGCCGCCCCGATGATCTTCCTCTACATCGTCTCCATCTTCATCGCATGGATATTCGGCAAACAACGTAGAACGTCATAAAAGAAGTGCTCGGCATATAAAGTAGTTAGGCCATTAATATGCAGCCAGGTGATGACATGGCAAAACTCGAAGAAGAAACTACAAAAGCGTATTGCAACAAGTGTTTTGGCGAAACCTACCATCAGATTTTGCACGTTGAAACGAGTAAGTGGTCGGAACCGATAGATGAAGAAGTTTATTTTTATGGCGGCGACACATTTGAAATGCTCAAGTGTAGAGGTTGCGAGACAATAACCCTTCGCCATAAAAGTTGGTTCTCTACAGATACTAATGACGAAGGACAGCCTAATATTACTTACTATCCACCGGCGGTTTCGCGTAGAGAGCCAGATTGGCTCAATGATTTAGCACTTTATTATAATATGAATGAGGATTTTTTAGAGGGCACGCTGAAAGAGATTTATATAGCTCTTAAAAATGATTCTCGTCGCTTAGCAGCAATGGGCGTTCGATCTTTATTAGAGCAAATTATGATAGAGAAAGTTGGTGATCAAGGAACATTTAAGTCAAATTTACAGAAATTTTTGGATGAGGGCTATATATCCAAATTACAGATGAAAAACCTTGAGACAATCTTGGAAGCAGGTCATGCAGCCATTCATGGGGGATTTAAACCATCGAAGGAAGAATTATCGACAGTGGTTGATATAGCAGAAAGTGTTGTCGAGTCAATTTATATACATATTCCTAAAGCACAAGATTTAAGTAGCAAGATACCGCCTCGGAACGGCTAGCAGCAATCTAAAATCAGATATAAACTTGGTCTTCGGAGGTGCCTTGTATGAGCGTAACCAAAGAGCAGTTCGTTGTTGATGAGAGCGGAAATCGCACGGCAGTATTGATTGACATCGAACGATATTCTGAATTGCTCGAAGCACAGGAGGAGCTTGAATCAATCCACGCTTATGATAAAGCCAAAGCCTCAGATGATGAAGCAATCCCTTTTTCTCAAGCTGTAAAAGAGATTGAGAGAGCGCGCGAATGAGCTACGAAGTGCTTATTCTGCGCCGTGCTCAGAAAGAGTTAGCGGATTTATCTAAAATTGATTATGAGCGAGTCCGTAATGCGGTAGTAGCATTATCAGAAAATCCGCGACCGGCTGGTTGTAAAAAGTTAGTAGGGCGTGAAGGTTGGCGTATTCGTTCAGGTGATTACCGTGTCATTTACGAAATAGACGATGCTCAGAAGAAAGTTACAGTTTTACATATTGGGCACCGGCGAGATGTTTATTTATAGCCTTCTTTCCCTTGTTTACAGGCAACTTTTATGGGTCTTTGCCGCATCTTGACTCTGTTCCTGGTGGGACTCTAAAATCAGCAGGTCACTTGATAGGTCGCGCTCGCGGCTCCGGTTTATTCGATACGCAAAAGTTCGACTGTCTTTGTGCTCAAAAACAACTCGTTTTAATCTTCAAGCTTTTGCGCCGTTCGACCCCGAAGAAAAGCCGCCGCAGCTTGGTTGCATCGAAGGAAAAACCAAAGGAGTTATTCCGGCAATGTCTACTCAGAAATTCGCACGCCGTCTGGCGCTCGCTCTCTTTGCTCTGATATTGGCTGCCCCCATCGTCTGGGCGCAGAAGGATAAGAGCCAGGACCCGCAGGAGAAGCCGCGCAACGTCAAGCAGGAACTGAAAAAAGCTTACCGCGACTGGATAGATAAGGATGTCGCCTACATCATCACGGATGAAGAGCGTAAGGCTTTCAAGAAGCTTCAGACGGATGAGGAGCGCGAGCAGTTTATAGAAGCCTTCTGGCGTCGCCGCGATCCTGACCCGGACACGGATGAGAACGAGTATCGCGAGGAATACTACGAGCGCATCGCCTACGCCAACGAGCATTACGCTTCCGGTATTCCCGGCTGGAAGACGGATCGCGGGCGTATCTACATCACCTTCGGCAAGCCTGACGAGATCGAATCGCACCCATCCGGCGGCAGCTATGATCGCCCTTCTTATGAAGGCGGCGGCTCGACCACGACCTATCCGTTTGAAATCTGGTTCTATCGCCATCTGGACAACGTTGGCAACGGCGTTGAGATTGAGTTTGTTGACCCGACAGGCTCAGGCGAGTATCGCATCGCCCGCTCGCCCAACGAGAAGGATGCGTTGCTCACGGTTCCGGGCGCGGGCCTGAATCTCAACGAACAGTTGGGACTCGCGGACAAAGGCGACAGAATCGCTGGCCTCAACAACACCAACTACATGCGCGAGCAGGACAATCCGTTCACACGTATGCAACTCCTCGTGGACCTTCAGCGCGCCCCGAGAGTCAGGTTCACAGAGCTTGAGAGCAAACTCGGCTCGACGGGCACGGGCGCGGTTGAAGCCGATAGCGCGCTCAACTTTGATCTGCGTGTTGACTTCTTCCGCCAGTCGGATGAAAAGGTCATCACGACCTTCACCATTCAGACGGAGAACAAAGACCTAGTCTTTCAGGATAGCGGCGGCGTGCAGACGGCCCGCCTCAACATCTTTGGCAAAATCACTGCCGTGAGCGGTCGTCGCGTCGGAGTCTTTGAAGACCCTGTTGAGACGCGCGCGACCGCGACGGAGCTAACAGACATGAAGGAGCGCAAGTCTGCTTATCAAAAAGCGGTCGCGCTCCCGCCCGGCACTTATAAAGTTGATGTCATCGTCCGCGACGTAGCATCCGGCGCAACGCAGATCAAGCGTCAGGGCTTCACCGTTCCGAAGTATGATCCGGCGAAGCTCTCCACTTCGACGCTCGTGCTGGCGGCGAAACTACAGAAACTGACTGACCAGCTTCCCGTCGGCGCATTCATCATCGGCGACACGAAAGTGATCCCGAACGTCTCCAGCGTCTATCACAAGGGCGACCCTGTCGGCGTTTATATGCAGATCTATAACGCAGGCATTGACCAGACGACGCTCCGCCCTTCAGTTGATGTCGAGTACGTGCTGTTGAAGGACGGCAAAGAGCTAGGCAAGCACACGGAAGACTGGCGCGGCATGAGCGATGCCGGTCAACGCCTGACGCTCGCGCGCCTCATCGGCACCCAAACGCTCACGCCCGGCGAGTTTGAGATTGTGATACGCATACGCGACCGCGTCTCCGGCCAATCC
>JBAWGU010000890.1:0-3705 GCA_049593215.1 Pyrinomonadaceae bacterium | reverse complement strand
TGGAGGTTCATGCCTGTGACTGAGAGAAACAGTTGCGGCTTCCGGCTGAGTTTGTGATAGAGGGACATATATTTGATGGCTCCTGCTCTCAAACTTAGCGGTTGAAGCCTTATCACGCAACAGGTTTTTTGTAAGTACTGAGGCCATATGGCTAAAGATAAATCCAACGCAGCAGCCACTTCATCTAACTGATCGAGGCGATCTTGGTGATATTTTAATTCCTGAAACTGTGAGGTAAAGTCGCGAGATGGGAATTCTTTAATATGTCCAACACGTAAAGGTAGAATGCAGAAGGCATGATTTTGGTTATAGCGTTGTTTTGCGAGTTCGATCTCTTTCAATACCCATTCCGAAGCGATAGAAGCGGCCGAAAGTATTACTAGAAAGTATGTGCACTCCTCCAAGATACTTTTAATTATCTCCTGTTCCCACTGCGCTCCAGCAGGAATATTGTCGGGAGCAACCCAGACTTGTGCGCCTCTTTCTCGTAGACCCTCAGCTAGATAGTGTGCAAGAGCAAAGTCTCTTTCATCTTGAGTAGTGTGTGAAATGAAAACCTTTGGTGGGTCAGGCATAAATAGCCGCCTCTTTGAGATATTTGAGCTACCTATGTAATCATGTGGCACTAAACGCTTTCTGGCAATACTTGTACTTGATTCCCCAGATGTTAATCATTTTCATTAGTCAATGGAAGAAATAAAGATATTTTACTGGGTCCGTTGTGGTAAGCCTCTAACCCATATCGATAATTGCGCCCAACATAGATTAAGATCTATATTTGTATTCACAGCACTTCTTGAACTTCTTCCCGCTGCCGCAAATACATTTCTCGTTTCTCCCGGGAAGTTTGTATCCTGGAGGGAGTGTTTTGGCAGGCAATACGCTTTTGGCAGGCTTACGATAGCGCATTTCGCTCAGACCTAATGTTCGATAATTCGCTGAATACTTCAGGGAGTCGGATTCGTAAATATTCCCGAGCCACTTGTTTAGGGATGAGCAACGCTTCATCGGAAGAGGCATCACTCTCGCTCTTTCGCCAATCAAGGTTTCGCGTCGGCAATTTCAGCAAGATGGATGATAAGTCAACACGAGTTGACGCTTCTTTTGAAGTTGCCTGGCTCTCGATCATCTGTTGGTAAATCAGTGTTTGAGTATATAGCATCCGCCACAACACCGGACGCCTCTGCGGATGAAAACCATCGAGAACATCCGCAAAGGTCATGAACATTCTGTATGTGTCCGAATTCTTATCCGAGAACTCTGAGTCGAATTCACCGAAGGTTTTCAATCGGACTTTTCCATTTTGGTCCGCTGTCGTTATTAGTGCGTCAATTGAGTTGTCGAGGCTCCCGAGATACAGTCCCTGCGGCCAGTGTATCTGCTCGTTCTCTTTTCTCTTATCCTGCCAATCCTTGACATCAGGGTTGTATTTGAGCTTTGGATCTATCTCTGCGAAATCGAAAGGGTCCGTAAAAGTGAGATATAAGAGTTTGAGCAGTCGATACTGATTCGCGATGTGCTCATCAAGGGTTAAATCAACGAAGGTCAAGCGCTGCTGAATGAGGCGAAACACGACAAGAGGAGCCATCAATTTATACATCGTTGAGCGAAGATAATAGCCGTCACTAGCCAGCCACATGGGAAGTTGTCCGAGCCGGGCTGACCGGGCAAGACTGTAAACTCGATGGTTGGCATGCTCGGCCAAATCAGCTAACTGAAATAGCAAAGGCTCGCATTCCGCGTAGAGACGCTTATGCGCTTCGTACTCGTAATCTCGTCGCGCATCCCTTTCTTTTCCTTGTTCACCAAGTCTCGAGCGGAGAAACTCGATGTCCGTCTGATTCTTTGCACTGAGCTCAGCTTTGTGTGATTCGAGCCTGACCTGCGATTTTTCGGCCAGTTCTGATTTCGCTTTCTCCAACTCATTCTGTGTCTGGAGAGTCAATTGTGATTGAATATTCGCCAATTCCGTCTGATTCCTCTGCGTTAATGCAGCTTGCTCCCTTTGCAAAGTGCTCTGGTTGTTGCGTGAGATACGAAGATTAATGTAGCTGAAAACGGCTGAGAATACTGCGACTATAATGGAGGCGATGGCTGTGATGAAGGCCACATTGTACTTTACTTCTGGTGGCTCCGAGGATTGCTGCAAAGCGAAGAGGGTCACGAGCATCGTGCTAATGAGGAATGCCATACTAATCTCCAGCCATGAGGTCAATTTTTTAAGATTGCGATGCGAGAATAGTAGTTCAACTGCGGTTCCAGCGTCCAGCGAATTGGACAAGCGATGTTAAGGATTGTGTCATTTTATGCTGGAGAAACTCTGGACATTGTCATTATATGCCAGAGTGATTAACTATGATATGCCAGATATTGAATTGTAAGTTGCTGATTCTACGTTCGAAATTTTGTCACTTTATGCCGGAGCTAATAAGGGGAAGCCACTTTTAATTAACGTGAACTCGACATAAGGAATTTGCAACAAGAAAAGCCCCGAAGGGGCGAGATTCAATAGCACAGGGCAGCGCCCTGTGTCACCTCCACCTAACAAGCGAGAAGCCCTATAGGGGCGACATAATTCATACACGCAGATGTATGTCGCCCCTATAGGGCTTCTCGTTTAATTGATGCTTCATACCCGGCGCGATGCGCCGGGCTATTGAATCTCGCCCCTTCGGGGCGGATGTCGAACTTACGCTTTTTACTTTTGCCTTTTGCCTTATCGGTTACTAATCTTTCTTTCCACCGAGCACGCCGCCGAGTATGTCTCCGGCTTTGTCTGCGATGGCGTCGCCTGCGCTGGCGATGGTGCCGCTTGCGCTGTTGAGGAGGCCGTCGAGTTGTCCGGCGAGTGGCTCGGGTAATCTGGCCTTCAAAAAGCCGATGACGGTGTTGACGGCCTCCTGGGCTTTATCTTCGGAGATGCCTGTTCGCTGCGAGACCTGTTTGACTAATTCATCCATTCGCGTGTGCTCCTCTTTTCTGTGAAGTTGGTTTAGAGCGAAAATATTTTCGATCAAATGAAGACGACAGACTGCGAGTTTGGAATCTCGAAGCGGCGGCGGCAGCGCATGTTTTTGCAGGCGAGCATGTCGTCTATGCGGACCATGTAATCGCGCGACTTTGCAAAGCGTGCGCGGTCAAGCTCGTTTGCGCCGCGCGGGCATTCACGCTTCTTTGTGCGTTTCAGCCAGCGCACATCGTAATCGTTGCGCTCGCGGCAATGCGGGCAAGCGAAACTCGCGCGTTTTGTCTCTTGCTGTTCGTTAAAGAAATCTTTTTCGTTCATAAATCTTTAGTCTGAAGTACGGAAGTCTCGGAGTCCGTAGTCAAAATGCTAATTGCTCAAAGCAGGCTTCTGCTTCATCATGCGCGTTGAGTTTTTAAGTCTTCACTCACGCGCGTATCTTTGTCTTTGCTTCTCTTGCGTCGCTTGTGATGCAGCGTGATGATGAAACCGGCCAATCCGTTGAGCAGCATCACAGCATTCGTGACGACGAAGACCCAGTTGCGTACAAGGTAGCTGTAGATTGTGAATCCAAGCGACGCGCCCATCTGCCCTATGAAGAGCCATTTTGAGACGCCTTCGCTTGTCTCATCCTGCCACTGCTTGTAAACCTGCTTGCCAATGGTCAGCACGAGTATGAATGAGCTGACCCAGCCGATTGCTTCAATCATTATAATTGACTCATTGATTCATTTACTCAT